>NZ_JBHUQX010000834.1:0-1008 GCF_042674225.1 Streptomyces sp. NPDC056948 | reverse complement strand
GTCCTTGCCGAGGCGGGCGGCGAGCGCGCGGATCTCCTCGTCACGCTCGGTCGCCCGGGCGCGCAGCGCCTGCCGCTCCTCGTCTGCGGCGTGCTCGTCGTGCATGGCCGGGTTCGGCGGAACGAGGAACACGTCGCCGCTGTCGGCGTCCGGGGCGGGAGTCGGGGCGAGCAGGGCTGCTGCCGTCCCCACGGCCAGGGCGGAACGAGGCAGCAGCGCCGCGTCGCCCAGGGCCTCCCGGGCGCGTGCGTGGGAGTCGGGGTCGGTGATGATCACGCCGTCGACGAGTTCGGGCCGGGCGGCCAGCACCCGCGCGTGGTCGGCCGGGTCGACGGCCTGGGCGAGATAGCGCCAGCCGGGCAGCGCGGGGATGCCGTGCTCGCCGAGGTACTCGACCGTGGCCAGCACGTCCGGGCCGGGCGGCAGCAGCCCGCCGTCACCGAGCGCGCCGAGGATCCGGGAGTCGTCGGCGGCGGCCGTACGCAGGTCGAACAGCTGCCGTTCGGCGGAGCCGACGGCGTCGTCGAGCAGGTCGCTCAGGTCGTCGGCGAAGCGGTCGAGTTCCTCGGCGGTGAGCCCCTGTTCGCCGGACGCGGGCGGGATGGCCGGCTCGCTGTCCGAGCCGTGGCGGGGCTGAGGGATGCCCGGGCGGGTCTCGGAGGTGAGGCTCAGCAGTTCGGCGAGCCGCTCCTCCCCCGCCAGGGCCTCGGCGGTGCGGCGCTCCGCCTCGTACGACCGCTCCGCCGCCGTGGCCGCGTCCGCCGCGCGGGCCGCGGTGAGTTCCGCGCGTGTCTCGGTGGCGGCCGCCTCGCGCGCGTGCTCCGTGGCCCGGTGGGACGCCTCGCGGGCCGCGTCCCAGGCCGCGACGGCGGTCTTCTCGGCGTCGCTGGCGGCGAGGGCCGCGCGGGCCGGGTCGGCGTCGGGCGCGCTGTCGTCGAGCCAGCCGGCCCGTACCGCCTCGGCGGTCTCCTGCTCGACCTCGGCGAGGCGCTGCTTGAGGTGCCCGAC
>NZ_JBHUQX010000833.1:0-1026 GCF_042674225.1 Streptomyces sp. NPDC056948 | reverse complement strand
GGCCGCGCCTGCGGCCGGCCAACTGGTCGGCGCCGGCCGGGTCGTCGGCGATGGTGCCGACCACGCGGGCGCCGGTCTGGGCGTGCACGAGCATGTCGTTGACCTGCGAGGCGAGCTTGCCCGCCGTGCCCGTGTCGGCGATCAGGACGACGCCGATCATCGGGGTGCCGAGGCTCGCGGCGCCGCGCGATCCGCCGTGCAGCTTGCCGGCGAGGGCGGCGGCACGGTCGCGGACCCGGGCGATGGCCTCCGGCTCGGTGCGCGAGATGAGCAGCACGAGCGCGGCGTGCGGGAACAGTTCGACGGCGGGGGTGTCCCCGCTGACGCGTCCGCAGTCGGCGATGACGTCGGCGGCGGCGTGCGGGGAGTCGGCGAGGGAGGCGAAGGCGTGCCCGAGGGTCGGCCACAGTCCCGCGAGGCCGGCCGCCTGCTCGGCGATGCCGAGCCCGACGAGCACCTCGAGGCCGCCGCTCAACGGCTGGACGTGGTCCCAGAGCTGGTCCGGCACGAGTCCGCGGCGCGCGGTGGCGGCGATGGACAGCATGCCGGTGTTGGGGTTGAGCGGTCCGCCGTGTGCCGCGGCACTGCGGTAGACGAGGTCACCGCCCGCCGGGTCCGCCTCGGCGAGCAGGACACGCCGCGGCCAGACCGCCGAGAGGGCGACGGCCGCGGTGGTGACGCCGGGGGAACCCTTGTCGGCGGCGAGAGCGATGAGCGCCATGGGGTGGGTGCCGCCTTCTAGTTGCCGGGGACGTGCACGATGGCGACTTGGTTCGCGGCCGCCGCGGAGGCGAGCGCGGCCGCGTCGGCCTCGTCGACGAGGACGGTGAGCGAGAGGTTGCCCGTGCTCACCGTGGCGTCCTCGTTCTCCGCGACATTGGCCACGCGCGCGTTCTCGACGATGGCGCCGGACGAGGTGCCACTCGAGCCGGTGCTGTCGTCGGCGTTGTTCGAGGGCGAGCCGCTGGTGCTGACGCGGTAGGCGGAGACGATGTCACCGCCCTTGATGTCGGCCGGGTACTGACC
>NZ_JBHUQX010000832.1:0-1046 GCF_042674225.1 Streptomyces sp. NPDC056948 | reverse complement strand
GGGCCGTCCCCGTGACCACCGCCGTCCGGTGCTGACGTGTGCGCTCAGCGGCGGTCCGCGTCCAGGCGCTCCAGGTCCTCGTCCTCGTCCAGGTCGGCGTCGAGGCCCTCCTCCAGGTCCTCCCCGTCGTCGTCCTCTTCGTCATCGTCGTCCTCGACGTCGTCGAAGACGGCGCTGACGTCGAAGCGGCAGACCACCTGCTGCGGATCGACCTGCTCGAACGGGGCCTCCAGCCACTCCCCGGGGTCGGCCGGATCGTCAGCCGCCATCACCCAGAGCGTGGAATCGCCCTCCTCGAGCCCGAACTCCTTGTGCCGGGAGGCGATCTCGTCCGGCTCGAACTCGCCGAACAGCAGGCCGAGCGCGCCATGGGTCGTCCCGGAGGCCGCCGGGCCGTCCTCGCCCTCCGCGGCCTCGATCCGCTGCGCCTGCGCCAGGAGACGCTGTGGCTCCGCCACCGCGTAGTCGCGGCGGATCAGCACGCTCAGCGCGTTCGGTTCCTCGGGGCCCGCGTACGGGGGCAGCGCGTCCTCCGCACCGGGGATCTCGAAGGGGGTGACCTCGTCGTATCGGTCGTAGAGCAGTTCGTCGTACACCTCTGCGGCCGCGGCCAGCTGGTTGAACGCCTCGTAGACGGCCGGGTCGTCCTCTCCCGACCTGCCTTCGACCGCGGCCAGGTGGCGGTCGAGCGCGGTCTTGACCGCCTCGGCGGCGGCGCGTACCTCGGCAGCGGTGGGCTGCGCAGCATCAGACATAGTGCAGACGCTATCCGTACCAGGCCCCAGCCCGCACAATAGATGCGATGCCGGAATACGAATTTGTCGACGTGTACGTACCGCGCGGGGTCTCCCGCAAGGAAACGGCGCGTCTGCTGACGGACCACGCCGAGTACGGACACTGGGAGTTGCACCGTCTGAGCCTGCTGCGCGACGGCAGCCGCAAGGTGCGGTTGCGTCGGCGGATCATCCGCCAGGTGCGGGCCACGTGGTGAGCTGAGACGGCGCACCGGGAGAAGGCATACACGGGAGCGGGCCCCGCATCGGCGG
>NZ_JBHUQX010000831.1:0-1059 GCF_042674225.1 Streptomyces sp. NPDC056948 | reverse complement strand
GGCGGATCCAAAGCCAAGGCCAAGAAGGAGACCCCGCCCCCGGACGTCTCCAACGCCACCCCCGAGTCCGGCCTGTCGACGGCCGCGGGGCTCAAGCCGCACCAGGCCCTGGAAACGCTCAAGAGAGTCGGCAGCGCGGTCGGCCGCTCGGTCGACAAGGAACGCACCACCCTGCGCAAGGCGCCGCCGAAGATGCAGCGACCCTCCGGCTCCCCGCGCACGGTCCCCGGCGGCCCCCGGGCGGCGGCCCCGGGCACGTACACGAACGCCAAGGTCGCCCGCACGGACGCGGCTCAGGGCAAGACGCCCGAGATCGAGGGCGAACAGAAGCCGGAAGGCGACGTCCCGGGCGCGAACGTGCCGGAGCCGAGCTGGTGGGACATCGCCGTCACCATCGGCGCCCAGCTGTTCGGCAAGCTGCTGAAGGAGATCCTCCCGCTCGACGACCTGATCGACTCCATCCTCGGGCTGCCGACCAAGGACGAGGGGCTGAAGAACGCCCGCGTGGGCGACGCCCCGAGGCTTCCGCTGGAGAACGACTCGGACCCGCAGCGCACCGACGAGCAGGGCCGGAAGCTCGACGAGCGGAAGAACGAGCTGCACCAGTCGGGACGTGACGACGCGGCCCGCCCGATGGGCGAGGACCAGATCTATCCCGACGTGCCCAAGGAGACCCTGACCGGCAAGGTGGCCGGCGGGAAGAAGACGGCGAAGGGCGGCGGCGCACGGTCGGTGTCCGGCGGCGGTGTGCCGATCGAGTCCGCCTCCGCGGTCGCCGAGCACGACCGGGGCCCGCAGATCCAGGCGGGCTTCTCCCAGGGCCGGGACAAGATGGGCCAGGAGCGCCAGTCCAAGGACAAGAAGGCGGCGGACGACCGCAAGCAGCACGACCAGGACCTCCAGAAGGAGGTCACGGCCAGCGGCAAGAAGCAGTCCGACGCCCGCGACAAGGGCCGTTCCGACATCGCCGACTCACGAGACCGGTGGCGCGGGGAGCAGGACGACAAGGTCTCGGAGATCGACGGCAAGAAGGGCAAGAAGTACGACAAGGTCCGCGAC
>NZ_JBHUQX010000830.1:0-1060 GCF_042674225.1 Streptomyces sp. NPDC056948 | reverse complement strand
CACCCGCAACGTGCAGTTGACCGCCGCCGGTGCCGAAGCGCTGCGCATCGCCGAGCAGATCCTCAGCGCCCACCGGGCCGGGATGAAGGAACTGGACCGCTTCCTGCTCGGCGAGTCCGGCACCGTCGCCGTCGCCACCCTGCCCTCCGTCGCGGCGGTGCTGCTCCCGCAGGTCATCTCGGGCTTCCGGCAGGACCGGCCGCGCGTGGCCGTACGCCTGCTGGACGGCTTGGAGCGCGCGGTGCTGAACCGGGTCCTGTCCGGCGACGCGGACTTCGCGATCACCACGGTCGGGGTGCCCCCGGAGCGGCTGGAGCACCGGCCCCTGGTCCGGGACCGTTTCGTCGCCGTCCTGCGCGAGGACCACCCGCTCGCCGAGCACGAAGAGGTCGGCTGGGCGGACCTGGCCCGCGAACCGTTCCTGGCCGTCGGACGCGACTCGAGCGTGCGCCGGCTGACCGATGCCGCGTTCGGCCAGGTCGACGCGCACGCCGTACCCGCGGCGGAGGCCGGCAGTGTCGCGACCGTGGGCGGACTGGTGGCCGCCGGCCTCGGCGTGAGCGCGCTGCCCGCCCTGGTGCTGCCCCTGCTGGGCACCGGGCCCTTCGTCTTCCGGCCGCTCGTCCACCCCGTGGTCGACCGGCGCCTGGACATCGCCCTGCGCGCACGGCGCACGCTCCCGTGCGTGACCGAGCGCTTCCTGGAGACGCTCGAGGATTTCCGTGCCCAGGGCAAGGAACTGCCGCCCGGGGTGTCCTGGGCCTGAGCCGTCCCGGAAGCCATTCATGCGCACTCCGCATTGATTGATGGCTTTCTTTTGCTGGACAGGCATTTCTCCGCCTCGGCAGTCTGAAGAACCAGCAGCTGAGCCGAGGGGACGCATCCGTGTCGGACAAGGACAAGCCGAACGCCACCGGGCAGGGACAGTTGCGCGGGCTGAAGGTGGTCGAGTTCGCCCATGTGGTGGCCGGCCCGCTCGCGGGCTCGATGCTCGCCGACCAGGGCGCGGACGTCGTCCATGTCGAACCCCCGGGCGCGGGCGACGCCGCCCGCGCGATGG
>NZ_JBHUQX010000829.1:0-1083 GCF_042674225.1 Streptomyces sp. NPDC056948 | reverse complement strand
GCGCAGGAGTGTGCGCATGGTTGCCCTTCATGGTCGCCCGAGTGTCCGGCGGGACCTGCCCCCGCGCCGCCACCTTAGGAGGAGGTGAGGCGCGGGCGGTCCTGACGTATGTCAGGGAGCCCCCGAAACGACACGACCTGGGGGTTCGACCCTGATAAGTGTCAGGTGTCGTGGATGTGGTGACGGCCCTTACGGTCACGACCAGACCACCCGACGACAACGAAAGAGAGCTCATGAGCCGCCGATCGCTCAGGACACTGCTGGCCGCCGGGGGCGCCGCCGCGGTGATGGCGCTCCTCCCCACCTCCGCCCAGGCCGCGCCGTACTCGGGCGGCAACTACGGGGCCTACGGGATGGAGGGGCAGTACCCCACCACCTCCTTCTGCTCGGGCTCGTTCCGGCAGATCGGGCCCACCAAGTACGCCGAAGGCATGGCCCTGAAGTACTTCTACTCCGACAAGTGCGGCTCCTTCGCCCGGATCGAGAGTTCCCGGCCCGGCTGCGCGGCCGTGCTGCAGCGCTCCAACAACGGCGCGGGACGGGTCGACGGCTGGGTCTCCGAGACCGTCGACTCCGGCATCAACTACGCCTACACGCAGATGGGCAACAACCTCAGCGGCCGCGTCTCGCGCGCGCTGCTCTCCTGCGACGGCCACGACCTGACCTCGACCGGCTGGTACTGAGCCGCACCCCACCACACAGGACGACAAGAAGGAGTCAGTCATGCGCAGACACATCCGGCGCGCCGCGTGTCTCGCCCTGGCGGGCGCGGCCCTGCTGCTGTCGCCCGTCACCGCCAGCGCCCAGGAGTCGGCGCCCGCTTCGGGCACGTCCACGCAGCAGGTGCAGTCCCGGGGCGGCTACTTCCTCGGTGACGGCGTCAACATCCGCAGCAGGCCCGTGGACGGCACGATCCACGGCCAGGGGTACTTCCGCGAGACGTTCACCGCGCACTGCTGGAACGGCGACGGCCACTGGATCTACCTGACGGCCCACCGGGGCAATGTCACCGGCTGGGTCAAGGTCGACTACGTCTACTACACGGACATGGGCCCGATGGGCTACTGCTGACCGGCAGGAGCC
>NZ_JBHUQX010000828.1:0-1100 GCF_042674225.1 Streptomyces sp. NPDC056948 | reverse complement strand
GCCCCTGGTGGGCGGCCCGCGCGACGTGGGTGGGCTTGCTCAGGCGAGCTTGGCGGTCAGCGTGATGGGCGTGGCCTTCAGCGCCTGGCTGACCGGGCAGCCGACCTTGGCCTCCTCGGCTGCGGCGAGGAAGGCCGCCTCTTCGATGCCGGGGACGGTGCCCTCGACGGTGAGGTGGATGCCGGTGATGCCCTCACCGGGCTGGAAGGAGACGTCGGCGGAGGTGATGAGCTTGGTGGGCGGCGTCCCGGCCTTGTTCAGGATGTTGGAGAAGGCCATGGAGTAGCAGCTGGAGTGGGCGGCGGCGATCAGCTCCTCGGGGCTGGTCTTCCCGTTCGCCTCCTGGGCGCGCGACGCCCACGTGACCGGCTGCTCGCCGATCGCACCGGAGGTGTCGAAGGTGACGACGCCGTTGCCCTCGAGCAGGCTGCCTTCCCAGACGGTGTGTGCGGAGCGCGTGGTAGCCACGGTTCTTCCTTTCGCGTGCGGACTCGCGGTAGGGCCCGTCTCCGGGTCCCGTGCCCCCATCCGATCACACCCGTGGCGCCGCGTCCTTGCACGCCCCGAATTTCAGGCCGCGCGTTCCTCGCTGCTCTCCAGCGGCACCTGGGGGCCGTTCGACTCGCGCAGCCAGCGGCGCAGGACGCGGTGGACGTGTTCGGCGCCGACGAGTTCCGCCCCGTCCGCCACCGGCGCGGAGAGGACGAGGGGGGACAGCAGGAAGGGTTTGCCCTGGGCGCCGCCGAGGCCGCCGTGGGAGCCGATCTGCTCCTCGAAGGCGAGGACTTCGCCGTCGGCCGGGTCGTGGAAGGAGTTGACCATGATGTCGGCGGTGTGCGGGAACGAGTGCGTACGGCGCACCGTGTCGGCCGCGCCCGGCCCGAACGCGGCGAGCGGGCCCGGGTCGTCGTCGAGGTCCGCCAGCGGGATCTCGGCGCCGTTCGCGCCGAGGACGACTCCGCCGTGCTCGTCGCTGCGGACCAGCAGGAAACCGATGCCGGGGTGGTTGGCGAGGGTCGGCAGCAGCGCGGGGTGGCGGGCGTCGATCTCCTCCTTGCTCATCCGGTGCGTGACGTCCGGGAAGGAGACCAGGCCGAGGT
>NZ_JBHUQX010000827.1:0-1127 GCF_042674225.1 Streptomyces sp. NPDC056948 | reverse complement strand
CCACCCCCGGCGCCGCCACGAACGTCCGCCAAGAACCGATCCCCCCGCTGTACGCCTCCCGAGGGCTGGTTGGGGCCGCGGGCCGCACCTGGGCCGCGGCCGACGCCCGGCCGGTCGCCCGGCTGGCGGACCTGTGCGGCCACCTCCCCCTGGCACTGCGCATCTGCGCGGCCCGCCTCAGGAGCCGGACGGCGCTGTCGGTGGAGAAGCTGGTGGAACGCCTCGCCCGGCTGGAGGACCGCCTCGACCACCTCGAACTGGAGGACCTCAGCGTCCGCCGCTCCCTGACGGCGGCCCACGAGGCACTCACCGGCTCGGGCGACCCCCGCGACCGCGACGCCGCCACGGCCCTCGCCCTCGTCGGCGCACTGGACCTGCCCGAGTACGCCGCACCGCTGATGGCCGTCGCGACGGGCTCCTCCGAACGCGGCGCCGAACAGGCCCTGGACCGCTTGGCGGAGGTGGCGCTGCTCCAGGAGACGCACGGGGGCCGCTACGTCCCGCACGACCTGGTCCGCGACTTCGCCCGGGAACTCGCCGACCGGCCGGACGCCCGGGCCGGGAACGCCGACGCCGTCGAACGAGCCCTGCGCTGGTACGGGCAGCGGCTCGCCCGATGCGCCGCCGCACTCCGGCCCGGGCCCGGCCGAGGGCCCGAACAGCCCGGGGACGCTCCCACCTTCGCCGACGCGGCGGCGGCACTCGCCTGGGGCGATGCGGAAGCGGCGAACCTGCTCTTCCTGGCCGACTCCGGCGCACACGGACGCCTGGGACCCGGCCGCACCCTGGAACTGATCAACTCCCTGTTCCCCTATCTGCACGACCGCGGCCGGGCGCGGGACCTCGAACGCCTGACACGGCACGCCATCGCCCTCGCCAGATCCGGCGGCGACGCCGCGGCCGAGGCCCGGGCCCTCGGCCAGCTCGCCTCCGCGCACTACTCGGCCGGACGCGTCCGGCAGGCACTGCTCCTGCTGGACGAAGCCGTGGAGCTCAGCGGGCACCTCTGCGACGACGCGGCCCGGATGCGGCACCTCGGCAACCGGGCCGCGCTGCTGCGGGAACTCGGCCGCGGCGCCGATGCCCGGGCGACGCTGGCACGATGTCTCGCGCTGCGTCCCGATACC
>NZ_JBHUQX010000826.1:0-1128 GCF_042674225.1 Streptomyces sp. NPDC056948 | reverse complement strand
GAGCGGGCCCCAGGTGCGGCCGCCGTCCGTGGAGCGTTTGAGGACGACGTCGATGTTCCCGAAGTCGTCCCGGGAGCCGACCCGGCCCTCGCAGAAGGCGAGCAGGGTGCCGGTGCCGGTGGCGACGACGGCGGGGATCCGGAAGCTCGCGTATCCCTCGCCGCCGGCGCGGAAGGGGACGCTGGTCTCGGTCATCGGCGGGCTCCTCCGGTCGTTCGACAGCGGCACGGGTGACCGGTCCATGTGCCCAAGCCGGGCGAATTCGTGGTGAATTCCACATCACGAGTGACCGGTCGGGGCAGGATGCGGTCGCATGGATGCCGTACGGGTCGCACTGCTGCGGGAAGTGCTCGCCGGGACCGAGTGGCTGGGCGCCACGCGGAGGTTCGCCGGGGCGCTGCGGGGTTCGGTGGTGTCGCACGGGGGCGGGCTGCTGCTCGTCGGCACGCCGGAGTACGAGCCGTGGCATCTGGCCGCGCACCTGGTGGACGAGGCCGCGTGGTCGGGCACGCCGGAACTGGCCCCGACGCTGGTACGGCACGACGCGCGGCCCTGCGACCCGGCGCATCTCGCGGTCGGTCTGGGGCGGCTGGAGGCGGCCCGGCGGGGCGAGACGCTGCTGGTGGTGTCCCCCGAGGGACCCGCCGCGCCACTCCTTGAACGGGTGTCCGACGCCCGGCGCGCCGGGGCGACGGTCCTGGCCCTCGGCTCCGGCGCGGGGGAACTGCCGGCGATGGCCCATGAGTCCCTGGCCGTCCCCGCCGGCTCGGAACTGGACCTGGACACGGTGCAGCACCTGGTCAGCGCGGCGGCCGGGGAGAACGCCCTCCCGACCCCACGGGGCCGCCGCCGCTTCCGGGACAGGGTCTCGAGACTGGCGGAGCATCTGACGGCCCCGCCGCCCGCGCGCTGGTGAGTCCGGGCTCGGGAGGGCCCGCCGCGGGGGGTGTCGTCTCGGGCGCGACGCGCGCGGTCGGTCGTGCCGGCCCGGGTCGGCCGCGCCGCGCCGTCCGCCGACCTGGCGCGGAGGGCATCGCCGGGCGCCGCCCCGGGGTCCGGCGCCGAGCCGGTGTGTCGTGCGGCCGGCGCCGGCCGGAACGCACGGCGTCCGTGGGCGGCACGCGCAGC
>NZ_JBHUQX010000825.1:0-1144 GCF_042674225.1 Streptomyces sp. NPDC056948 | reverse complement strand
CGCGACTTCGTCACTCACCCCCGGCTCCTCGCACCCACGCCCCGGCGGGCCCGCTCCTTGAAAAGGAACGGGCCCGCCAACACCCCCTCAGGGGCGCGGGGAACTGCGCGACAAGCCACGGCGAGCCCGCGGCCGCCATCGCACAGTCCCCGGCAGAACGCTTACGCGTCCTTCGACTCCTCGGCGGCCTCGTCGGACTTGGCCTCAACGGCCTCGTCCTTCTTGAGGGCGTCTTCCTTGACCGCACGCTGGGTCGCGGCCTCGGCCTCGCCAGTCGCCTCCTGCGCCACCGTCAGCGCCTCGACCAGCTCGATGACAGCCATGGGCGCGTTGTCGCCACGGCGGTTACCGATCTTGGTGATACGGGTGTAGCCACCCGGACGGTTCTCGTAGCGCGGGCCGATCTCGGTGAAGAGCGTGTGGACGATGCTCTTGTCCGTGATGATCTGGAGCACCTGACGGCGGTTGTGAAGGTCGCCCTTCTTCGCCTTGGTGACCAGACGCTCGGCGTACGGCCGCAGCTTGCGGGCCTTCGCCTCGGTGGTGGTGATACGACCGTGCTCGAACAGCGCCTTCGCGAGGTTCGCGAGGAGCAGCTTCTCGTGCGCGGCGCTGCCGCCCATACGGGCACCCTTGGTGGGCTTCGGCATGGTGTTTCTCCTAGGTGTCTGCCCCGGCCGTATCAGGTACCGGGGTCAGTATCTGAGCAGACGGTTGTCTGTCAGAGATCCGGGAGACGCCCCGAGGGGCGCTCCCGGAAGGGGCGCGGGGAACTGCGCGATCAGGCACAGCGCACCCGCACCCTCATACGGACCGTAAGGCCCGAGTTCTTAGTACTGCTCGGTCTCGACGAACCCGGCGTCCGCGTCGTCGTCCGCGCCGAAGGCGTCCGCGGCGGCGGTCGGGTCGAATCCGGGCGGGCTGTCCTTGAGGGCCAGACCCATGCCGGCCAGCTTCGCCTTGACCTCGTCGATCGACTTCGCACCGAAGTTGCGAATGTCGAGCAGGTCCGCCTCGGAACGCGCGACGAGTTCACCCACGGAGTGGATGCCCTCACGCTTGAGGCAGTTGTACGACCGAACGGTGAGCTCGAGCTCCTCGATCGGCAGCGCCAGATCAGCGGCAAGGGCGGCGTCCGTCGGGG
>NZ_JBHUQX010000824.1:0-1155 GCF_042674225.1 Streptomyces sp. NPDC056948 | reverse complement strand
TCTCTGAAGGACCCGAGCCCCCGTCAGGTGTCGCCCTCTCGCTCCGCCAGGAAGCGTTCGAACTCCTTGCCGATCTCGTCGGCCGACGGGATGTCCACCGGCTCGGCGAGCATGTTGCCGCGGGTCTCGGCGCCCGCGACGGCGTCGTACTGGTGCTCCAGGCCCTCGACGAGCGCGGTGAGATCGTCGTCGCCCTCGCGGATCTGCCGGTCGATCTCCGTCTGGGTGCGGTGGGCGTCGGAGCGCAGGGCGTGGGCGATACCGGGCAGCACCAGTCCGGTCGCCGCCGTGATGGCCTCCAGGACCGTCAGGGCCGCGTCCGGATACGGGGAGCGGGCGATGTAGTGCGGGACATGGGCGGCGACACCGAGGACATCGTGCCCGGCCTGGAGCAGCCGGTACTCGATGAGGGACTCGGCGCTGCCGGGCACCTGCGCCTCCTCGAACGGGCTGCGGTGGCCCGGGACCAGGTCGGTGCGGTTGCCGTGCGGGGTGAGGCCGACGGGCCGGGTGTGCGGGACGCCCATGGGGATGCCGTGGAAGTTCACGGACAGGCGGACGCCGAGCCGCTCCACGATCTGCTTCACGGCCGCGGCGAAGCGCTCCCACTCCACGTCCGGCTCGGGGCCGGACAGCAGCAGGAACGGCGCTCCGGTGGCGTCCTGCACGAGCCGCACCTCGAGGGCGGGGTCCTCGTAGTCGCTCCAGCGGTCGCGCTTGAACGTCAGCAGCGGGCGGCGGGCTCGGTAGTCCACGAGCCGGTCGTGGTCGAAGCGGGCGACGACCTGGTGGGGCAGCGAGTCGAGCAGCCGGTCGACGATCTGGTCGCCCGCTTCCCCCGCGTCGATGTATCCGTCGAAGTGGTAGAGCATGACAAGACCGGCCGACTCCTGGGCGAGCGCCATGTCGACGACAGCCAGCCCCTTCGGCTCCCATGCGTACAAACCCTGCGGATCAAGCACTGTGACCGCCCCTCCTCGTGTTCATACCTCACAACGCCGTTGCGGGCATGGGCATTCCCCGGAGGCGGAGAAGATCGATCTTGGCGGCTGGGACAACGTCCCTCGAGGGGCGCGGGGAACCGCGCGACAAGCCCCACCGGCCCGCGGCCGAACGACGGCCCCGGAACACACTGAGGGCCCGCACCTCGAAAGG
>NZ_JBHUQX010000823.1:0-1169 GCF_042674225.1 Streptomyces sp. NPDC056948 | reverse complement strand
CCTGTTAGGGGTGCCGGCCTTCCGTGATGTCGGCGTCATGTAGGTCTTCCGGGGTTCGGGCCGCTCTCCGCTGGGAATGCCCTCCCGGTTTTCTCTGTTTGGGGTGGCAGGAAGTTCAACGCTCAACTAAACTGGGCGTACACGAGGAGGAACCGACATGCCTGCAGTGACCGTCGAGAACCCGTTGACGCTGCCCCGCGTGACCGCGCCGACCGACGCCGTGGCACGTCCCGTGCTCGCCGTCACGACCGCTCCCAGCGGTTTCGAGGGCGAGGGCTTCCCGGTGCGCCGGGCGTTCGCGGGGATCAATTACCGTCATCTCGACCCGTTCATCATGATGGACCAGATGGGCGAGGTGGAGTACGCGCCGGGTGAGCCGAAGGGCACACCCTGGCACCCGCACCGCGGCTTCGAGACCGTCACCTACATCATCGACGGGATCTTCGACCACCAGGACAGCCAGGGTGGTGGCGGCACCATCACCAACGGCGACACCCAGTGGATGACGGCGGGCTCGGGCCTGCTGCACATCGAGGCGCCGCCGGAGCATCTCGTCATGTCCGGCGGGCTCTTCCACGGCCTCCAGCTCTGGGTGAACCTCCCGGCCAAGGACAAGATGATGGCCCCGCGCTACCAGGACATCCGCGGCGGCTCGGTCCAGTTGCTCTCCACCCCCGACGGCGGCGCGCTGCTGCGGGTCATCGCCGGTGAGCTGGACGGGCACGCGGGCCCCGGCATCACGCACACCCCGATCACGATGGTCCACGCGACCCTCGCGCCGGGTGCGGAGCTCACGCTGCCGTGGCGTGAGGACTTCAACGGGCTGGCGTACGTCCTGGCCGGCCGGGGCAGCGTCGGCGCCGACCGCCGCCCGGTCCACACGGGCCAGACGGCCGTCTTCGGCGCGGGTTCCTCGCTGACCGTCCGCGCGGACGAGAAGCAGGACTCGAACACGCCGGACCTGGAGGTCGTGCTGCTCGGCGGACAGCCGATCCGCGAGCCCATGGCCCACTACGGCCCGTTCGTGATGAACACCAAGGACGAACTCATGCAGGCCTTCGAGGACTTCCAGAAGGGCCGGCTGGGCACGGTCCCGGCGGTGCACGGCATGACCGCGAGCGGCCCGCAGGACTGACACCGACACCACCAGGGGGGCGCCGCACACGCGA
>NZ_JBHUQX010000822.1:0-1180 GCF_042674225.1 Streptomyces sp. NPDC056948 | reverse complement strand
GGCCGAGCGAGGGCAACGGGCCGCCGGCCCGGCCGGCGGCCCGCCCGAGGGGCACTTGGTCGTCAGACGCCCGCTTCCCCCGGCTCCTCGGGGGTGTCCGGCACTTCGTCGGCACGGGCCAGGGCCTCGTCCACGCTCTCCGATATCGGCACCGTGATGCTGACGCCCGTCAGGTCGAGGATGCGTCGTACGGCGGACGTCGGGCTGATGACGTGCACACTGCCGGCGGTCTTACGGGTCTCCTGGTACACGCGCAGGATGATGTTCATCCCCGACGAGTCCATGAAGGGGACGGACGACAGGTCGAGCAGGAAGTGCCGTCGGCCGTGGTGGAGTTGGTTGGCCAGATGGGCCTGGAACTCGGTCGCTGTGTCGACGTCCAGGTAGCCGTCGACCGTGATCAGGGCCACGTCCTCCCGGGGCAGCTCGACTTCCACGGACAGCGGGTTCTGGGCGAGGGGCACGGATACCTCCAACAAGTGCTACGGCCTGGGCTGGTCACCTCTCAGGGGTGACCGCGGTACGGGGCGATGCCGGTCGTGGGGCGGGCTCGAATGCCGTGTTTCATGTGCCTCCCTTCGTCACCGGGCTCCGTTTTCACCGCGCCCCCGCGATTACCCCGGAATCCGCCCTCCATTCCCCAGGCCCCGAACCTCTCCGAGACCTGCCGCTCCGCTTCGTACGGTGGCAGGGGTGTGCGCCGAATGCGCTTGCGGCAGGAGGGTAATTGCTGCTGTGGAGCCGGGTGGGCGGGACCGTCCGCCGGGGATCCGCGATCCGCACACCGCGAGGGAGGATGGAGCAGCGTGGCCATCGACAGAATCTGGTCGTACGCGCCGGACAGCAGTCACGTCGAGGGGCAGGACCTGACCGGGTTCACCGTCGCCGCGACCGACGGCACGATCGGGCACGTGGACCGCGAGGCCGCCCCGCACGGCATGCGGCACCTGGTCGTCGACACCGGAGTCTGGGTGTTCGGGCGCAGCGTGCTGGTGCCGGCCGGAGTCGTCATCGGCGTCGACACGCAGGCCCGGAAGATCACACTGGCCTGCACCAGGGGAGACGCGAAGGCGGCCCCCCGCTTCCAGACGGACAGCGAGACCAGGGACCGGGAGTACCTGACGGCCGTGGGCGACTACTACGACCGGCTGCCGCCACGCGAGACGGCCTCGGTCTGAGC
>NZ_JBHUQX010000821.1:0-1184 GCF_042674225.1 Streptomyces sp. NPDC056948 | reverse complement strand
TGCCAGCGCCGCGCCGAGACGTTCCTGCGCGCTGGTCAGGCGCCGGGAGCGGGAGATCGCCCGGTCCAGACGGGCGCCGCCGCGCCAGGCGAGGCGATAGGCGACCAGGTCACCCAGGACGGAGGCGGTGGCCGCGCAGAGGGTCAGCGCCAGGATGTCGGGCACATCGGTCGCCGAGCCCGCGGCCGCCGCCGTGGCCACCGTGATCACCAGGACGCCGCTGGGCAGCACCGGCAGAAACACGTCGAGCAGGATGGACAGGGCCACCACCGCGTAGATCCATGGGCTGCTTATCAGCGACCCCACCTGCTCCAGCACCGCGACTCCCCGTGAATCCCCCGTGGGCCAGACCGTGCCGCGATGTCGCGCGGGGAGCGGCAGGAATGGCCATGACAGCCATACAGCGTACGCCTGGGGTGTGACGGGCGGTTCACGGGGGGCTCGTATGTTCGGTACCGACTGTCCACCTCGTGTCTCAGCTCGTCCCGGGTCGTCACTCGCCCCGAGCCGTCACCCGCCTGCCGTGCCCCGGAGGGCGCTGGGCGCGGGTGTCCCGTAGCAACAGAAGGGGCTGAATCAGACACAAGGTGAGGAACGGTGCACACCATGCTGGCAGGAATGTGCGCGACCGCCGTCGCGACCGCTTTGTTCGCCGGTGGCCCCGGCGGTGTCGAGACCTACTCGATGCGGGCACAGGCCCGGTTCGCCGTGCCCGGGGAAGCGGACCGGTCGGCGGCGCTGACGTACGACAGGAGTCTCGTTCCGGTGGCCTCGTGGATCGAGGTCCGCCAGCACACCGCGCCCGGCGGCGCGACGACCGTAGGGCTGAAGGTGGCCGGCATGAAGCCCGGCCACGCCTACGGCGTCCATGTGCACCGGAAGCCCTGCGGCGCCGACCCGGAGGCCGCAGGCGGGCACTACCAGAACCGGCCGTCGAGCGATCCGCACCATGTCGGCCCGGACAACGAGGTCTGGCTGGACTTCACGGCCGACCGGCGCGGCGCGGGTGCGGCGAGTGCCCGGCACGACTGGGGCTTCCGGCCGGGCGAGGCGTCCTCGGTCGTGATCCACGACGCGCCCGGCGGCGCGGGAGTGCGGGCGGCCTGTTTCACGGTGCCGTTCGAGCCGGTGGGCGAGGGCGATTAGGCGCGCACCGTGCATCGCGCACCGCGCGCCGGGCAGCC
>NZ_JBHUQX010000820.1:0-1185 GCF_042674225.1 Streptomyces sp. NPDC056948 | reverse complement strand
GTCGGCGTCGATCCCGCCGGGGCGTCCCTGGACGTGGCGCGCGGCAAGCCGGGCGGCGAGCGGGTGCGGTGCGGTGCCGCCCGGTGCGGTGCCGCCGCCCGGTCAGCCCGTCCCCGGGCCGCCGCCGGCGTACGGCTATCCGCAGCCGCCCGCCGGGCAGCCGACGGTCGGTCCCGGCTACCAGGCCGTGTTGCGCTACCGCGCGCAGGACGGTTCCGAGCAGCAGCTGATCCGGCGTTCGGCGCCGGGTACGCCGCACCCGGAGTGGCAGATCTTCCACGAGCTGCGGGCCATGAACGTGCCCCCGGACCAGGTGCTGGAGCTGCACACCGAGCTGGAGTCGTGCGAGCTGCCGGGTGCGTACTGCGCGCGGATGATCCGGGAGCAGTGGCCGCAGGCGCGGATCACGAGCATCGCGCCGTACGGCACGGACCACGCGAGCCGGCAGCAGGGCATGCGGCAGTTGCTGGCCCACCAGGGCGAGTTGCACCAGGTGGCGGACGGCCCGGCGCGTCCGGCTCCGGTGCGTGCTCCGCTGCCGCCGGTGCAGGCGGTGCCGCCGGTCCCGCCGGAGGCCGTCGCTCAGGAGCTGGGGGCCGCGTTCGGGCCGGGTGTGTTCCGGTTCGAGCAGGCCGCGGTGTCCCGCCAGGGGGTGCCGCCGGTGGTGGCGCACACGCTGGTGGCGGCCGGTCTGCCGATGGACATGGGCCCGTTCTTCTGGGCTCAGGCGCAGCCGGGCCGGCCCGTTCCGACGCTGGCGGAGCTGGCGGCCGAGCGCGGTGTGCAGCCGGCCTCGGACGCGGGTTCCTATCTGGTGATGGGCAGCGACTTCGGCAAGGCGATCTGTGTGCAGTACGGCACGGCCAACATCGTCGCCGTGCCGGTGGAGGCGGGGCCGGGCGGGGCGCCCGTGCCGCCGCAGTTCGTGAACACCGGGCTGCCGGAGTTCGCGCGCTGTCTGGCGCTGCTCGGGCGGATGTGGCGGCTGCGGTTCGGGCTGAACCAGGAGCAGGCGGGCCGCTGGACCGTCGACTTCCAGGCCCAGCTTGCCGCGCTCGACCCGGCGGCGCTGGGGTCGCCGGAGAGCTGGTGGTCGGTGCTGCTGGAGCAGATGTGGGACGGACTGCTGTGACACATCGCCGCTGACGTGCGGGAAAGGAAGCCGGGTCCGGTCGGTCGTACGAC
>NZ_JBHUQX010000819.1:0-1187 GCF_042674225.1 Streptomyces sp. NPDC056948 | reverse complement strand
GCCGTACAGCGCCCAGGCGGAGACGCTGAGGGCCGCGAGGATCGCGGCGGTGACGACGGAGGTGCGAAGGCGGCGCCGGCGGGACTTGCCGGCGGGCCGGGGGGCCGGTTCGGGGTCGAGCTCCCCGGCGATGTCGGGGACCGCCTGCCCTTCGCCCGCCGGTTCCGCTTTCTCCTCTTCCTCGTCCTCTTCTTCCTCGTCCTCCGCTTCCTGTCGTGCTTCCTGCTGCGCCTTTGCTGCCGCCGCCTCTTCCTCGGCGTCGGCCGCCGCGGTTCTAGCCGCGTCCGCGAGGGCCCACAGGCGGTGCAGGGTGCGGAGTTCCTCCGGGGTCGCGCCGCAGACCGTGGCCAGCCGGTGGACGCTGCCGTAGTCCTGGGGCACCGACGTGCCTCGGCAGTAGCGGTGCAGTGTCGAACCGGCGAGGCCGGACTTCCTGGCGAGTGCCTCGTAACTCATCCCGGACCGGCTCTTCAGCGCACGCAACAGCGCGGCGAACCGCTCCGTTTCTGGGCATACGGACATCGGGTCTCCCCCCTCGGATACCCCCGCGGACGCTGGTCTGGCGTCTCGGACCGCAACTGTGCCACCAAAGGCGTCCCATGGCCGTCCCAACGGTTCCGGAACACGCCAGTTGGCCGGCGTCCCATCCGTCCCGGCATCCCAGCCGCCCCCGCTGTCCTTGCCCGGCCAGGTCGTGCCTTGCCAGCGTCGGGCCGTCCGAACGACCGGCCCCCGACCCTCGAGGAGACCAGGCTCATGCGCCTTTCCGTCCGCAGGAACTCCCGCACCACACCGCTGTTCGCGGTCCTCGCCGTCAGCGCCGCCGCGATCACCACCCTGGCCGTGCCGTCCTCCGCTTCGGCTGCCCCGGCCGCTCCCGCGGCGGTGGACTGCGCGAGTGGGCACATCTGCTTCTGGACCGGCGCCAACTTCACCGGCAGCAAGTGCGCGTGGGACGTGGCCGACCCCGACTGGCAGAGCGGCGCCGTCAGGTGTTCCTGGGCCGCCACGACCAACGTGAAGTCGGTGTGGAACGCCGGCACCGGCGACTACAGCGGCGTCGCCTACTACCGGGGCGCCAACTACAGCAACCGGGTCGGCTGCACCCGGCAGCAGCACGGCGGCAACCTGGCCGGTACGTACAAGGTCCGCTCCCACCAGTGGATCAGCGGTAGCTGCGGCTGACG
>NZ_JBHUQX010000818.1:0-1196 GCF_042674225.1 Streptomyces sp. NPDC056948 | reverse complement strand
GTCCTCAGGACATCGTGCGGCTCGGCGGGACCGGGCTGCGGACCCGTCCCCTGCGGATCTTCCTCTCCGCGCTCGGGATCGCGATCGGCGTCGCCGCCATGATCGCGGTGGTCGGAATCTCCGGCTCCGGCCGGGCGGAGGTGGACCGCCGACTCGACGCGCTCGGCACCAACCTGCTGCGGGTCGCCCCCAGCGACTCGCTCGACGGCACCGAGGCCAAGCTGCCCCACGAGGCCGTCGCGATGATCGGCCGTATCCCGCCCGTGCGGCAGGTCGCCGCCACCGGCGCGACCAGCGCACACATCTACCGCAATGAGCACATCGCCATCGGACGCACCGGCTCCCTCGAGGTCCTCGCGGCCGACCGGCACCTGCTCCCGGCCGTCGGCGGCCACATCCGCCGGGGCCGCTGGCTGGATTCCGCGACCGAGCAGTACCCGGCGGTCGTGCTCGGCTCCACGGCCGCGGGCCGGCTCGACGTGTACACACCGGGCACCCGGGTCTGGCTCGGCGACCGCTGGTTCTCCCTCGTCGGCGTCCTCGATCCCGTACCGCTCGCGCCGGAGCTCGACAGCGCGGCGCTGGTCGGCTGGCCTGCGGCCCGGACGTACCTGCGCTTCGACGGCCATCCGTCGACGGTCTACGTCCGCTCCGAGGACAGCCAGATCGCGGAGGTGCGGGGCGTGCTGCCGGCCACGGCGTACCCCGAGAAACCGGGACAGGTCCGGATCTCCCGGCCCTCCGACGCGCTCGCCGCCCGCGAGGCCACCGAGTCGGCGCTCACCGGGCTGCTGCTCGGCCTCGGTGGCGTGGCGCTGCTCGTCGGGGGCGTCGGGGTCGGCAACACGATGGTCATCTCGGTCCTGGAGCGGCGCCCCGAGATCGGCCTGCGCCGGGCGCTGGGGGCGACCCGCGGCCAGATCCGGACCCAGTTCGTGACGGAGTCGCTGCTGCTGTCGCTCATCGGCGGCCTCGGCGGGACGGTGCTGGGGACGGCGATCACGGCGGCCTACGCCCTCAGCCGCGACTGGCCGACGGTCGTCCCGGTGTGGGCGAGTGCGGCGGGGATCGGCTGCACTCTGCTCATCGGCATGCTCGCCGGACTGTATCCGGCGGTACGGGCGAGCCGGCTGTCACCGACGGAGGCCCTGTCCGGCTCCTGAGCGGCCTGTCCGTCGTACGGGTCAGGGGCGGCC
>NZ_JBHUQX010000817.1:0-1199 GCF_042674225.1 Streptomyces sp. NPDC056948 | reverse complement strand
CCGCGCTCCCCCGCGCGGGCCGCCCTTAAACGTCGGGTCCGGCCGTCCCCAACGGACCCGCCTCATACGGAGGTTCCATGGCCGACAACGTCACGTCGCTGTTCCGCAGTACCGCGGCACACAGCCCGTCGATGGCGGCGTTGACACGTGAGGGCGGCGAAGGCGCGGGGCCGGTGGACTTCTGTATCCCCTGCAACCCCTACTTCCCCACCCCGGCCATGTTCGACGACATGTCGGCCAGACTCCGCGACATCATCACGTACTACCCGAGCGGCGCCGACACCATCACGGCCGAACTGTGCAGCCTCCTCCAACTGCCGCCGCAGTGCGTGGCCATGGGCAACGGCTCCACCGAGCTCATCACCTGGATCGACCACCTGCTGGTCCGCGAGTCCCTCGCCATCCCCGTCCCCACCTTCGGCCGCTGGACCGACCAGCCCATGGAGACCGGCAAGCGGGTCGACATGTTCCCGCTCCAGGAGTCCAGCGGCTTCGCCCTCGACCTCGCGCAGTACGCCGAGTTCATCCGCGCCCGGGGCACGCGCGTCGCGGTGATCTGCAACCCGAACAACCCCGACGGCGGCTTTCTGCACAAGCACGCCATCGTGCAGTTCATGGACGCCATGGCCGACCTCGACCTGGTCGTCATCGACGAGTCGTTCCTGGAGTTCGCGGACG
Source organism: Streptomyces sp. NPDC056948 (assembly GCF_042674225.1). NCBI lineage: Bacteria > Bacillati > Actinomycetota > Actinomycetes > Kitasatosporales > Streptomycetaceae > Streptomyces > Streptomyces sp. NPDC056948. The sequence goes on along the minus strand of NZ_JBHUQX010000817.1, from coordinate 521 downwards.
CCGAGGCCGAGCCGTCCGTCGTCCAGGAGGCCATGCTGCGGCCCAACGTCATCGTGCTGCGCAGCCTCGGCAAGAACTTCGGCCTGCACGGCATCCGCTTCGGCTACCTCGTCGCCAACCCCGCGCTCGCGGGCCGCGTCCGGTCGATGCTGCCGAAGTGGAACCTCAACTCCTTCGCCGAGCACGTGGTGTTCATGCTCAAGGAGCACGGTGCCGAGTACGCGCAGAGCCTCCAGCAGGTGCGCCGCGACCGGCTCGACATGGCCAGCCAGCTCTCCTCCCTGCCCGGGCTGACGGTCTACCCGTCGCAGGGCAACTTCCTCTTCGTGCGCCTCCCCGTGGGCGCCGAGGGCACCGTGGTCCGGGACAGGATGCTCACCGAGCACCGGATCCTGGTCCGCGAGTGCGGCAACAAGATCGGTTCGTCCAGCCGCTTCCTGCGTCTCGTCGTGCGCCCCCAGGTGGACGTGCGTCGCCTGGTGTCCGGCCTGGAACAGGTGCTCTACGGGACGTCCAGGAGG
>NZ_JBHUQX010000816.1:0-1220 GCF_042674225.1 Streptomyces sp. NPDC056948 | reverse complement strand
GCGTCCAGACCCTGCCGACCGTGCCGGACCGCTTGCCGGACCTCTCCACCAGAGCGAACACCACGGTGAGCCAGGCGACCATCTGGGCGCCGACGGAGAGCACCGCCCCGATAGCTCCACCGATCACTTCTGCGGCCCCTGGCCATCCAGGACGTCGAGCACCGCGCTCACGGCGGTGACCACCGGCAGCACGGTGGACAGCAAGACCGTGAGGAGTCGTATGTACGTGGGGTAGAAGCCGGGCCCGATCAGTGCGAGCGGCCGGTCCGCGTACTGGGCGGCGAGCCGGATCGGGTCGCCCATCTCGGTGAGCACCTCGCGTTCGGCGGCTTCTGAGTCCGCCTGGCCGCGGGCCTCGACGGTGTCAGCGATCGTGGCGTGCAGTTCGTCGGCCACGTCGCCGCGCTGGTCGGCCGGTATGCGCCGGACCACCTCCGCCACATAACGGTCAGTCAGCGCGCTGGTGCCGGACACATGCAACATGTTCAACGGTCCCCCTTGGTCAGTCGTGATATCGAGGCGCCGAGCGACTGCCACTCACGCAGCAGTCCGGTGCGGACCCCAGCGCCCTCGGGGCTGACCCGATAGAACTTGCGCGGCCTGGACTCCTCGGTGTTCCACTCACTGATGAGCAACCCCTGCTTCTCCAAGCGGCGCAGCAGCGGGTACAGGGTGTTTCCATCAACGGCGATCCCGGCATCGCCGAGCGTTTCCAGGAGTGCATAGCCGTACTGCGGCTCTTCCAAGAGCACCAGGCAGGCCAGGACGACCGTGCCACGGCGTAGCTCCTGGGCCTGGCTGAGGATCAGTTCATCGGTACCCACACGCGACACAATACTGTGCGACGCACACTAATGTACTCCCCGGGAGGGTCCCCGGCTCTCGCAGCAGCGGGAGGGCGCCCGAAGCGGCCGGGAAGCGACACCCCGCCACTCCGGCCGACTTAGACGTCATTTCACTTGGTGAGTCTGCGGTGGCATATGAGGTCGCGGCGATGGCGGTGAAGGCGAGGAAGTGTTCCGGCTTGCGCTCGTAGCGGCGGTGGAGGCGGCGGCACCCGGACAGCCAGGACACGGTCCGCTCCACCACCCAGCGGCGCCGCCGGCGTCGAGGGCCGCGACGTGAGCGGATGGGCGGGATGGCGCGGACCAGCGGGATGAGAGCCTGGCTGTCGTGGAGGTTGGCTGCGGAGATGCCGATCGCCAGGTGCAGGCCCCGGC
>NZ_JBHUQX010000815.1:0-1263 GCF_042674225.1 Streptomyces sp. NPDC056948 | reverse complement strand
GCCGCGGCCCGTTCGGTTTCGGTCAACTGACCTCGGGGGCAGGTTCCTTGGGCTTCTGGGTGGGGATGCCCGGGGCCGGGGTCTCGGCCGCCGTCGGTTCGACCGCCGGGGCCTCGGCACCGACGCCCTTCCCGCCGTCGCCCTCGTCGTCGTCCTCCGGTGAGGCCGTGTACTCGCCGTCGAGCGTCTTCTTCGCCCGGTCGATGTCCAGGGCCCCCTCCCAGCGGGACACCGCGAACACGGCGACGCAGTTGCCGAGCAGGTTCGTGACGACGCGCATCGAGTCCATGATGCGGTCCACGCCGAGCAGCAGAGCCACCGCTCCGGCCGGAATCGCACCCAGGGAAGAGGCGGTCGCGGACAGGGCGAGGAACGCCGAACCGGGGATACCCGCCATGCCCTTGCTGGTCAGCATCAGCACCAGGACCACGGTGACCTGCTGGCCCAGACTCAGATCCACACCCACCGCCTGGGCGATGAACAGCGTGCCGATGGACAGGTAGAGCGAGGCGCCGTCGAGGTTGAAGGAGTAGCCCGTGGGCAGCACCAGCCCCACGGCGTCGTCGCGGGCGCCGGCCCGCCGCAGCTTCTGCATCACGCGCGGCATGACCGCCTCGGTGGACGCGGTACCGAGCGCGAGCAGCATCTCCTCGCGGATGTAGCGCAGGAACTTCCACAGGCTGAGCCCGGTCACCAGGCGCAGGGCGACGGCGAGCAGCAGGATGAACAACGCCGCCGCCACATAGCAGAGCACGATGAGCTTGGCGTACGTCTTCATCACGCCCAGCCCGTAGTTGCCGACGAGGTGGGCCATCGCACCGAACACCGCGATCGGCGCCAGTCGCATGATGAAGCCGACGACCGCGAAGATGACCTCCTGGGCCTGGTCGATCGCGGGCAGGATCTTCGGCACCTTGGTGTGCCCGAGGTGCAGCAGGGCGGCACCCACCAGACAGGCCAGGATCAGGACCTGGAGCAGTTCGTTGTCGGCGAAGGCACCGACGAAGCTCTCGGGCAACGCGTGGAGGAGGAACTCGGTCGTCGAGGGCAGATGCCCGCCGCCGGTCGTCTTCTCCACGGCGGCTGCGTCCAGCGACGCGGGGTCGACGTTCATGCCCTTGCCGGGCCCGACGAGGTTGGCGGTGACGAGACCGATGACCAGGGCGACCGTGGAGGCGATCTCGAACCAGATCAGGGCCTTGACCCCGATCCGGCCGAAGGCCTTCAGATCACCGGCCTTGGCGATGCCGACGACGACCACAC
>NZ_JBHUQX010000814.1:0-1288 GCF_042674225.1 Streptomyces sp. NPDC056948 | reverse complement strand
CCCTCGATCTGCACGCCCTCGAAGGTCTTGCCATAGGCCTCCTGGAGCGCCTTGAGGTTGTACGTGTCCACGAGCTTGCCGTCCACGGCCTTGAAGCCGAGGATCTTCGGCAGGGAGACGGGGCCGAAGTCGATGCTGTGGGCCGCGTCGGTGCGAACGGTGACGAGGTCGGACATCGCGGGCTGCGCGAACTCCTTCAGCATCCGGTCGACCTCGGCGTTCGACACCGTCGGCTTCCGGCTGGTGGTCGGGAGCGTCAGCGCGCCGGCCGTGCCGGTCTCCACCTGGGTGCGGTAGGCCTCCTCGACCGCGGCGGTCGACTTGTCGACGTCGATGCCCTGGCCCGCCTTGCCGTACACGGCGACGGCCTTGCCGCCCTGGAACTTGATGGTGCCGTCGGACGACGAGCCGGAGCCGCCCGCGGCGGTCTCCAGGGAAGCGTGCAGCTTCTCCTCGTCGATCGGCATGACGGGAGTGACGACGCGGTGGTTGCCGAAGAGCGAGCCGATCACGGAGACCGGGTTGTAGTCGCTCTTCGCCGCCGCGTCGGCGGTGGCGTCCATGTCGAACTGAAGGCCCGCGTTGTCCGGGTCGAGGGACACGGCCTTGCCGCCCACCGTCAGCTTCAGCGGCTTGCCCGCACGGGCGTCGAAGGCCTCGTCGAGCTTCTTGACCGCGCCGTCGCGGGTGGTGCCGCCGATGTCGACGCCGAGGACGGTGGTGCCCTTCGGGACGTCGGTGCGGTTCATCAGCAGACCGGCGCCGTAGAGGCCACCGACGGCGACGACCACGCCGACCGCGAGCAGCACGAGCTTGTTGCGCCCCTTCTTCTTCGGCGCCTTCGAGGAGCTCGCCGGGGGCGGGGAGACCGGCTCGGGCAGCTTCGGGGCCCCGTGCGGCACCGGGCCCTCGCCGGGCGCGCCCGGGCCGAACGGGGAGGCCGCGCCGGACGGTACGACCGGGATGCCGCTGGTGACGGTGTGCCCGGAGACGTTGTCGTGGCGGGGGCTGAAGCCCTGGCCGTCCGGCTCGGGGGCCGGCTTCTGCGGCGTGAGGATGGCGGTGTCGTCGCTCATACCGCCGCCGGGGGCACCGCCCAGGGGGCCGGGGCCACCGGCACCAGCAGGGCCGCCGGGGTTGGCCGCACCCGGGCCGCCAGGGCCTCCGGGGCCGCCGGGTGCGCCCGGGCGACCGGGGCCGCCGGGTCCACCGGGCCCGCCTATGGCTCCGGGGCCGGCGGGTGCGCCGAGGGCTCCCGGTCGGCCGGGGTCGTTGAATGCGCTGGGGG
>NZ_JBHUQX010000813.1:0-1331 GCF_042674225.1 Streptomyces sp. NPDC056948 | reverse complement strand
CACGTACTGTCGTCACGCCGTCGTTCGCCACGCCGTCAGCGGCGTACCTTCGAGCGGTCCAGCGCGGCGACGCCGAGCGCGGCGAGGCCGATCTGGATGAGCCATTCGACCCAGTCGACACCCTTGGTGTCGGCCACGCCGAACGCGCCGGCGAGTGCGGAGCCGATCAGCGCGGCGATGATGCCGACGACGATCGTCCACAGAATTCCGATTCGCTGACGGCCCGGGACCACGAGCCGGCCCAGGACGCCGATGAGGATGCCGATCACGATGGCACTGATGATGCCGTCGACTTCCATCTCCGCCCCTTCTCCTCAGGACCCCCGCTGCAGTGCGTGTGCCCCCTGGCGGCCGGGACACTCCGGGTCCCGCGCCCCGTGGCCGCTCGCGGCGCGGGTGCGGATACGAAAGGGCCGGTCCGGGAGCGCGGACCGGCCTTCGTTTCCGTCCGACGGTGGCTACGGCTTCGGGGAGGCCTTCGCCGCCGTGCCGGCGCACACCAGACCCAGGAGCACGGCCAGTGCACCGATGATGATGTTGTTCCACACGACCCCGGCGTCCGGGCTCTCGCCGACGATCCACGGCGAGATGATCATCCACACCCCGAGGGCGCACATGGCCCAGCTCAGGCCGTACATACGTTCCGGAGCGCGAGTGAACCCGAGCGCCAGCAGGCCGATCGCGATCCCCATGATCAGGTTGTGGGTCACGAGCGGCGGCTGACTGGTCGTGTAGTGGACTATCCACGGGGAGGCCGCGCAGTACAGACCCAGCAGGAACACCGGTCCGTCCACGAGCGCCACATCGCGTCCACCGAGCATGCGGGCGTACCGATCCCGCATCTCGGAGGCATCAGGGTGGCTGGTGATGTCACCTCTGGTGGGCGAGACGTTGGCCATGACTCGTCTCCTTCGTCTTACAGGGCGACCGCGTCTGGAGGGGTATGCGGTAAGCGCCGCGTAAGCACATTCTGCTCTTATTTTTCCTTTATGTGTAGAGGTTGTACGGGGGTGTGAACTCCTACCGGGCGGTACATGTCCGGGCGGATCGCGGGCAACCGGACGGGTACGGCAGTGACCGATCGACGTCGCCCGGCGGCGGCGCGGAACAGCGGAGGGCAGCGGACATGTCTACGGCGATCAGCGCGAAGGTGTTGGAGCGGTTCCCGGCGGGAGCCCCGCGCGGATCGTCAGACCGAGCTTCACGGCGGCGGCGCTCATCAGGTTGACGGCGACCGTCACGATCACCTCGACCGCCGGGACCTCCGCGATGTCGCGGGTCATGGCGTCGAAGTCGGGCTGCTCGGCGGGGCCGGAGGGGGAGGTCTCACT
>NZ_JBHUQX010000812.1:0-1331 GCF_042674225.1 Streptomyces sp. NPDC056948 | reverse complement strand
GGCCAAGGGCGGCGCCGGTGGTGCCGGCGGCGCGGGCAGATACGGCGGTGGCGGCGGCGGTGCCGGCTACGCGGGCGGCGGCGGTGGCACGGGCGCGGATTCGAGCGGCTCCCCCGGCAACGAAGGCACCACCGGCAGCGGCGGCGGCGGCTCCAGCCACGCGGAGCCGGCCCGGGTGGGCGACGCCCGTCTCGTCGTCGGCAAGGGCACCACGGCGCCGGAGAAGAACGACCCGTTCTGGGACTCCTCCGACAACCCGGTCGAGTCGGGTGTGGCCATGGGCGGCGGCAACGCCCCCGGCGGCCCGGGCCGGATCGTCCTCCAGTGGCAGTCCTCCCCGACGGTCGACCGGCTGACGCAGGTCTCCGGCACCGGCCGGACGACCCAGCCGGGCAACGACGTCGACCCGCTGGCCGTGGTGGCCCGGGACAAGGACGGCAAGCCGGTCGCCGACGCCTCGGTGACCTTCACGATCGAGGACCCGGACGGCCTCAAGCCGCTCTTCCGCCTCACCGGCGGCCCGGAGGACGACCAGACCGTCGTCTCGACCGACGCCCAGGGGCGTGCGCAGTCCCCGTGGATCGGGCTGGGCAGCAAGAAGGAGGGCGAGTTCACGGTCCGGGCGAAGACCCAGGGCGCGTCGACGGCCTTCACCGTGCGGGTCGAGGAGTCGCCCTACGTCGTGAGTGTCGCCGACGGCGACGAGCAGCAGGCCGAGCAGGGGCAGGACTTCGACTTGGCGCTGCGCGCCATGGTGGTCAAGTCGGGCAAGACGGCGCCGGCCGGCACGGAGGTGGAGTTCCGGGTCGAGGACGGCAGCGAGGACGCTCCCCGCTTCGACGGCGAGGACCAGGTCGTCCGCGTCAGGACCGACGCGGCGGGCAAGGCCGCGGCCCCGGACCTGACCGCCGGCGAGGGCACCGGCACGTACACCGTGGCCGCGTCGGTCGGTGACGCCATGACCCAGTTCGCGGTCGAGGTCGTCCCCGGCGACGGCTCGGACGAGCCCGGCCCCGGTGACGGATCCGGCTCGCCCTCCCCGAGCCCCACGACCGACCCGAGTCCCTCGGCGGACCCGAGCCCCTCGCCCAGCGCGAGCGAGTCCGGGACGACCGGCGGCAGTGGCACGACCACGGGCGGCGGCACCTCGACGAACCTCGACGGCGGCAGCCTCGCCTCGACCGGGGCGGGCGGCATCGGCCTCCTGCTCGCGGCGGCCGCGGCCCTGGCCACGGTCGGCTTCGCGGCGTTCCGCTTCGCCCCGCGGCTGAAGCTCCGCTCCCGCGACTGAGCCTGACCTCACGTCACCCCGACTGCCCGCACCCGATCAC
>NZ_JBHUQX010000811.1:0-1349 GCF_042674225.1 Streptomyces sp. NPDC056948 | reverse complement strand
AATCCACGACGACGGGGCCGTTGACAACGGTCACCGGCCCCTTCCGCTGCTCCTGTGACTACAGGTAGAGGCCCGTCGAGTCCTCCGCGCCCTCGAACCGGTCCGCCGCCACGGCGTGCAGGTCACGCTCGCGCATGAGCACATACGCGACGCCCCGCACCTCGACCTCGGCGCGGTCCTCCGGGTCGTACAGAACCCGGTCGCCCGTCTCCACGGTCCGCACGTTCTGCCCCACCGCGACGACCTCGGCCCAGGCCAGCCGCCGGCCGACCGCCGCCGTGGCGGGAATCAGGATGCCGCCACCGGAACGCCGCTCGCCCTCGCTGGTGTCCTGCCGCACGAGTACGCGGTCGTGCAGCATCCGGATGGGCAGCTTGTCCGGATGGGTGCTGTGCTCGTTCCTGTTGGCGCTCACGCCCTGAAACCTACCTGTCTTCGCCGCGAACGTACGCAGTCGGGTCAGCCCTTGCGCCGCCGCGTGCCGAGGGCCAGCAGCCCGACCACACCGACCACCACGAGGGCGACCGGCACGACCCGCTCCAGGCGCGGCGCGCCGTCCTCGCCCACGAACCGGGCCCGCACATCGGTGACGGCCCTGTTGACCCCCACGTACGCCCGCCCGAGGGTGTGATCGATATTCGACGCGACCTTGGCCTTGGCGTCCCCGACGATCGTCTTCGGGTGCACCCGCACCCCGATCTCGTCGAGGGTCTCGGCCAGGTTCTCGCGGCGGCGCCTGATGTCCGCCTCGATCTGCGCCGGGGTCCTGGTGTCCGCCGTGTCCGCCACCGTGTCGCCTCCGAAGTCGGTATAAAGCCTGTGCCGGACAGTCTGTCAGCTCCACGGCTCATAGCACCGTCAGGACCCCCGGTTACGCTGGACCGATGAGCGAGCGACTCCAGCCGGGGAACGTGGCCCCCGCCTTCACCCTGCCCGACGCCGACGGCACCGAGGTGTCCCTGGCGGACCACAAGGGCCGCAAGGTCATCGTCTACTTCTACCCGGCCGCCCTCACCCCCGGCTGCACCAAGCAGGCCTGCGACTTCACGGACAACCTGGAGCTGCTGACGGGCGCGGGCTACGACGTCATCGGCATCTCCCCCGACCAGCCCGCGAAGCTGGCCAAATTCCGCGACAAGGAATCCCTGAAGATCACCCTCCTCGCCGACCCGGACAAGCAGGTCCTGGAGTCCTACGCCGCCTTCGGCGAGAAGAAGAACTACGGCAAGACCTACATGGGCGTCATCCGCTCCACGATCATCGTGGACGAGGAGGGCAAGGTCGAACACGCGCTGTACAACGTCCGCGCGACAGGCCACGTAGCCAAGATCATCAAGGATCTGGGGATC
>NZ_JBHUQX010000810.1:0-1350 GCF_042674225.1 Streptomyces sp. NPDC056948 | reverse complement strand
GTATGCCTCCATCCGGATGATCCGGTTCGGAGGCTGGAAAACTCTCACTAGGACCCGGAGAGAGCAATGCCTCCCAAGAAGAAGAAGGTCACGGGGCTCATCAAGCTCCAGATCCAGGCCGGTGCCGCCAACCCGGCTCCGCCGGTCGGCCCCGCGCTGGGCCAGCACGGCGTCAACATCATGGAGTTCTGCAAGGCCTACAACGCCGCGACCGAGTCGCAGCGTGGCTGGGTCATCCCGGTGGAGATCACGGTCTACGAAGACCGTTCCTTCACCTTCATCACCAAGACCCCGCCGGCCGCCAAGATGATCCTGAAGGCCGCGGGCATCGAGAAGGGCTCGGGCGAGCCGCACAAGACCAAGGTCGCGAAGATCACGCGTGACCAGGTCCGTGAGATCGCCACGACCAAGATGCCCGACCTCAACGCCAACGACCTGGACGCCGCCGCGAAGATCATCGCCGGCACCGCCCGTTCCATGGGCGTCACGGTCGAGGACTGAGCCCCAACTCCATCAGCAGAAGTGGCAGGGCCCGCTCGGCCCGGACCACGACTCCTAAGAATCCACAGGAGCAGTAGTGAGCAAGCGCAGCAAGTCCCTTCGCGCTGCGGACGCCAAGATCGACCGGGAGAAGCTCTACGCCCCGCTCGAGGCCGTCCGTCTCGCCAAGGAGACCTCCACGTCGAAGTTCGACGGCACTGTCGAGGTCGCCTTCCGCCTGGGTGTCGACCCGCGCAAGGCCGACCAGATGGTCCGTGGCACCGTGAACCTCCCGCACGGCACCGGTAAGACCGCCCGGGTCCTGGTCTTCGCGACCGGTGACCGTGCCGAGGCCGCTCGTGCCGCGGGCGCCGACATCGTCGGCGCCGACGAGCTGATCGACGAGGTGTCGAAGGGCCGTCTGGACTTCGACGCCGTCGTCGCCACCCCGGACCTCATGGGCAAGGTCGGCCGCCTCGGCCGTGTGCTCGGCCCGCGTGGTCTGATGCCGAACCCGAAGACCGGCACCGTCACCCCCGATGTCACCAAGGCTGTCAACGACATCAAGGGCGGCAAGATCGAGTTCCGCGTCGACAAGCACTCGAACCTGCACTTCATCATCGGCAAGACGTCGTTCGACGACACCAAGCTGGTGGAGAACTACGGCGCGGCGCTGGAGGAGATCCTCCGTCTGAAGCCGTCCGCCGCCAAGGGTCGCTACATCAAGAAGGCCGCGATCAGCACCACGATCGGCCCCGGCATTCCGATCGACTCCAACCGCACCCGCAACCTCCTCGTCGAGGAGGACCCGGCGGCGGTCTGAGCCTGACGGCTCGCCCAACCGGTCACGGGCCCCGCACCTCTTACAGG
>NZ_JBHUQX010000809.1:0-1362 GCF_042674225.1 Streptomyces sp. NPDC056948 | reverse complement strand
CCTCGAAACCTTCACGGCCTCAGAACACGGCCTCAGACACGGTCTCAGAAGAAGACGCCGCATCTCAGCAGCACGTTCGCGTACGGCCGTGCCTCGCCCGTGCGGACGATCAGCCGCGCACCCGCCGACAGCTCCTTCAGCCGCTCGTGCGACACAAGCTCCAGTGACGGGAAGCGGCCCTCCAGGAGTGCCGAAGCCTCCGGGTTCGCTTCCCGCACCTCCGTCGCCGCCGTGGCCCCCTCGACCACCAGCTCGGCCAGCAGCCCCTCCAGCACCTCGGCGAACGCCGGCACCCCGGCCCGGAAGGCCAGGTCCACCACCCGGGGGCCGTCGGGGATGGGCATGCCCGCGTCGCACACCAGCACCCCGTCCCCATGGCCCAGTCCGGCCAGCGCACCGGCGAGGTGACGGTTCAGTATTCCGGCCTTCTTCACAGCTCAGCGACCTCCGCCGCCGTCGGGAAGGACGCCTGAGCGCCCTCCTTCGTCACGGTCGCCGCCCCGACCCGGGCCGCGTACTCCGCCGCCTCCGCCAGGGACTCGCCCGCCCCCAGCCGGGTGGCCAGCGCCGCGGTGAACGCGTCTCCCGCACCGGTCGTGTCCACGGCGCTCACCTTCACGGACGGGACCCGGGAGACCCCCTCCGACGACGCCACCAGCGCACCCTCCGCGCCCAGCGTCACCACCACCGACCGCGGCCCCTTCGCGAGCAGGATCCGGGCCCAGTCCTCCGGGCTGTCCCCCACAGCGGCCGAACCCAGGATCACCTTCGCCTCGTGCTCGTTGACGATCAGCGGGTCGCAGGCCGCCAGCACCTCCGGCGGAAGGGGGCGAGGCGGCGACGGGTTCAGTACGAAACGGCTGTCCGGAGCCAGGTTCCGTACGACGGCCACTACCGTCTCCAGCGGGATCTCGAGCTGTGCCGACACCACCCGGGAGCTCTGGAAGAGGCACCCGGCGGCGTTCACGTCCTCCGGGGCCAGCCGGCCGTTGGCGCCCGGTGAGACGACGATGCTGTTGTCCCCGGACGGGTCGACCGTGATCAGAGCGACCCCGGTCGGCGCGCCGCCCACCAGGACACCCACCGTGTCGACACCGGCCTCCCGCTGCGACTCCAGCAGCAGGCGGCCGTGCCCGTCGTCGCCGACCCGGGCCAGCAGAGCCGTACGGGCCCCGAGCCGGGCGGCCGCGACGGCCTGGTTGGCGCCCTTGCCGCCCGGGTGGACGGCCAGATCGGAGCCGAGCACGGTCTCGCCGGCACCGGGCCGGCGCTCGACACCGATCACCAGGTCGGCGTTGGCCGACCCCACGACCAGGAGGTCGTAGTCGTACATGAGTTGTCTCCCCACGTGAGTGACATGGC
>NZ_JBHUQX010000808.1:0-1425 GCF_042674225.1 Streptomyces sp. NPDC056948 | reverse complement strand
GCAGCGAGAAGTACAGCAGCCACCAGCCGATGGCGACCGACAGGAAGGCCAGGGCGCCGCCGATGGCCAGGGAGAGCGGCTGCCAGCTGTGCGGGCTGAAGAACCCGACCTCGCCGGCGTCGTCCGCGACGTCCGCCTCCTTGTTGTCCTGAGCGCCCACGTCGACCCGCTTGGCCGTGAAGCCGAGGTAGAAGCCGATCATGATGCACAGGCCGAAGGTCAGGAAGAGGGCCGTGGTACCGGCCGGCTCCTTCGACCACACGCCATAGACGACCGCCATGACGAGGACGAAGAAGCTCAGCCACATGAACATCTTGCCCTGGATCTTCACTTGCCGGCCTCCTTGCCGCCAGCGAGGGCCTTGTCTCCGTGGCCCGCGTTCTCGAGCTGGTCGAGAGCGGCGATCTCCGGGTGGTGCAGGTCGAACGCCGGGGATTCACTGCGGATCCGCGGCATGGTGATGAAGTTGTGGCGCGGCGGCGGGCAGGAGGTGGCCCACTCCAGGGAGCGGCCGTAGCCCCACGGGTCGTCGACCTCGACCGGCTTGCCGTACTTGGCCGTCTTCCACACGTTGTAGAAGAACGGCAGGATCGACATGCCGAGCAGGAACGAGCTGATCGTCGAGATCGTGTTCAGCGCGGTGAAGCCGTCGGCCGCGAGGTAGTCCGCGTAACGACGCGGCATGCCCTCGGCACCCAGCCAGTGCTGGACCAGGAACGTGCCATGGAAGCCGATGAACAGCGTCCAGAAGGTGATCTTGCCGAGGCGCTCGTCCAGCATCTTGCCGGTCCACTTCGGCCACCAGAAGTGGAAGCCGGAGAACATCGCGAAGACCACGGTGCCGAAGACGACGTAGTGGAAGTGCGCCACCACGAAGTACGAGTCGGAGACGTGGAAGTCCATCGGCGGCGAGGCCAGGATGACACCGGTCAGACCACCGAAGGTGAAGGTGATCAGGAAGCCGGTCGCCCAGAGCATCGGTGTCTCGAAGGACAACGATCCCTTCCACATGGTGCCGATCCAGTTGAAGAACTTCACGCCGGTCGGTACGGCGATGAGGAACGTCATGAAGGAGAAGAACGGCAGCAGCACACCGCCGGTGACGTACATGTGGTGCGCCCACACCGTCACGGACAGACCCGCGATCGCGATGGTCGCGCCGATCAGACCCGTGTAACCGAACATCGGCTTACGGGAGAAGACCGGAATGACCTCGGAGATGATGCCGAAGAACGGCAACGCGATGATGTACACCTCTGGATGCCCGAAGAACCAGAAGAGGTGTTGCCACAGCAACGCCCCGCCGTTGGCGGAGTCGAAGACGTGGGCGCCGAACTTGCGGTCCGCCTCCAGGGCGAACAGCGCGGCCGCGAGGACCGGGAAGGCCAGCAGGACCAGCACACCGGTCAGCAGCACGTTCCACAC
>NZ_JBHUQX010000807.1:0-1426 GCF_042674225.1 Streptomyces sp. NPDC056948 | reverse complement strand
GTCCTGCTGCTCCCGGCCAGGAGCAGCAGGACCGGCACGTCCGGGTCAAGAGGGCGCCGGTCACCGGCTTGACGGAGGGAAGCCGGTGACCGACCCCCTCTCCCCCGGGCGGAAAGCGCCCTCTCTGCGTGAAGTACGGCACAGGCACACCAGGTAACACGGGGTTCACATTCGAGCAATGGCCGGGAAATCGCCTGTTGACAGGCTGCCGGACGGTTGACGCGGCGCACCGGTGCCGCAGCGCCGCAGCACCCGCGATACGCGCCCAGACACACCCCCGAAGGATGTGGCCCGTGACCTTCAAGGCTGAGTACATCTGGATCGACGGCACCGAGCCGACGGCCAAACTGCGTTCCAAGACCAAGATCATCACGGGCTCGCCCGCCGGTCTCGACGCACTGCCGATCTGGGGCTTCGACGGGTCGTCCACCAACCAGGCCGAGGGCCACGCCTCGGACTGCGTCCTCAAGCCGGTCTTCACCTGCCCGGACCCGATCCGCGGCGGCGACGACATCCTGGTGCTGTGCGAGGTCCTGAACATCGACCTCACCCCGCACGCCAGCAACACCCGTGCCGCGCTGGCCGAGGTCGCCGAGAGGTTCGCCGCCCAGGAGCCGATCTTCGGCATCGAGCAGGAGTACACGTTCTTCCAGGACGGCTACCCGCTCGGCTTCCCCAAGGGCGGCTTCCCGGCCCCGCAGGGCGGCTACTACTGCGGTGTCGGCTCGGACGAGATCTTCGGCCGTGACGTCGTCGAGGCGCACCTGGACAACTGCCTGGAGGCGGGCCTCGCCATCTCCGGCATCAACGCCGAGGTCATGCCCGGCCAGTGGGAGTTCCAGGTCGGCCCGGTCTCCCCGCTGGAGGTCTCCGACCACCTGTGGGTGGCCCGCTGGCTGCTCTACCGCACCGCCGAGGACTTCGACATCTCCGCCACCCTCGACCCGAAGCCGGTCAAGGGCGACTGGAACGGCGCCGGCGCGCACACCAACTTCTCCACCAAGGCGATGCGCGAGACCTACGACGCGATCATCACCGCGGCCGAGTCGCTCGGCGAGGGCTCCAAGCCGCTCGACCACGTCAAGCACTACGGCGCCGGCATCGACGACCGCCTGACCGGTCTGCACGAGACCGCCCCGTGGAACGAGTACTCCTACGGCGTCTCCAACCGCGGTGCCTCGGTCCGTATCCCGTGGCAGGTCGAGAAGGACGGCAAGGGCTACATCGAGGACCGCCGTCCGAACGCCAACGTCGACCCGTACGTGGTGACCCGTCTGCTCGTCGACACCTGCTGCTCGGCGCTGGAGAAGGCCGGCCAGGTCTGGTCTCGCTCTTCGTGATCTTCGTCGTCTGGGTCGGCCTGAGCCGCTTCGGTGACATCAAGCTCGGCAAGGACGACGACAAGCCGGACTTCTCCACCGCCTCC
>NZ_JBHUQX010000806.1:0-1432 GCF_042674225.1 Streptomyces sp. NPDC056948 | reverse complement strand
GCCCTGATCGCCGCGGCCTGGGCGTCCTGACTCGGTGCGCTGAGCACGCGGCGTTCGTTGCCCATGGTGACCCCGGTGCCACGGATCACCGCGTGGATCCGGTCGCCGTCGGCGATCGCGCGCGCCAGCGGCTTCAGTACGACGATGCCGCCGCCTTCGCCGCGTACAAAACCGTCGGCGTCCGCGTCGAAGGTGGCGCACCTGCCGCGCTCGGACCGCGCGCCGAACTGCTCGATCCGCGCGCCACTGGTGGCCGACAGGATCAGGTTGAGGCCACCGGCCAGGGCCAGGTCGCTCTCACCGCTGCGCAGGCTCTCGCAGGCCAGATGGACCGCGACCAGTGAGGACGCCTGGGCGCTGTCGACCACGAGGCTCGGGCCGCCGAACCCGAAGTGGTTCGAGATCCGGTTGGCGATGATGCCGCGGCCGACGCCCCACAGCGAGTGCCTGCTGACGCCCAGCCCGCCCCGGGAGGCCAGGATCTCGGCGAAGTCGGTACCGGTGCACCCGAGGAACACCCCGTGGCGCCGGGTGGCGCCGGCAGTGCCGGTCAGGCCCGCGTCCTCCAGTGCCTCCCACGCCAGTTCCAGGGCGAGCAGTTGCTGCGGGTCCACCGCGCGTGCCTCGTTGGGCGATACCCCGAAGAAGTCCGCGTCGAAGTCCCCGACGGTGTCGAGGAATCCGGCCCGCTCGGTGATGTCCCCGCGTCCGGACCGGACACTGCCGATCGCGTCGCGTCCGTCCCGCAACAGCCGCCAGAAGCTGTCGGGATCGGCCGCGCCCGGCATCCTGCAGGACATACCGACGATGGCGACGTCATACGCCGATCCGGTCACCTGTGGCTTCCTTTCCGTTGTGCGCGCCGCGCCGCCCCGCCGGAGGTGTCCGACGGGCCGTCGACGTGCGGTGGAGCTGAGTACGACGAGGTCACTTGCCGAGTGCCGCCACCGACGCGTCGGGGTCGGCGGACCGGGTCCTGCGGGCGGCGATCGCCGCGCGGGCCAGGTAGGGGGGCGCGAACAGGGAGAGCGGAGAGACATTGCGGGTCACGACGCCGACGTAGCGTTCGGCGACCTGCGGGTCCGAGACGGCGCCGGCGAGGATCATGCGGATCGCCGGCGGCAGCACCTTCCGCTTGCTGAGGTCCGCGATCGTGAGGTGGTGGACGGACAGACGGCGGCGATGCTGCCGCTGGTAGCCGCGCAGCGCCTTGTCCAGCGGGGCGGTGCCGCCTCCGCGCAGCGGTTGGGTGACGGCGTCGCACAGCCACTCGGCGGACTGGAAGGCGAAGCCGCATCCGACGCCGCTCACCGGGTCGTTCACCATCGCGGCATCGCCGATCAGCGCGAGGCCGGGCGTCACGATCCGCTTCCGGTTGAGGTTCGGGTAGTCCTTGGTGCCGACGATGTCGGTGACGCGCTCGGCCTGGGAC
>NZ_JBHUQX010000805.1:0-1469 GCF_042674225.1 Streptomyces sp. NPDC056948 | reverse complement strand
CGGTGTTTTCCGGTTCTCCACACCCCGATTACTGCCCGTGATCGAAGCGCACCGCTCCGCAGAAAAACTGACACACCGTCAATACCCAGCAGTCACTTGCGGAGCGGGCAACTCGCCCGATTTAAGCCGGTCATGGCAGGTAAGTCCGCGCGAAAAAGGTTAATGATCAAGTGGAATCGCTGGAATCCAAACCCCGGGTCTATTAACGTTCGATAACGCAGCGCGGTCGTCCCAGCCGTCACAGAAGGCGGCTCCGTGCGCACGCGCCGAATCCCGAAAGGGAACCGGGGAACCACCACTTGGGGTGAATCGGGCGTAAACCGCCGTGGAAGCACGGTCGTTATACGCGCGTAGGAGACCTTCCTGCTCCGAACCCGTCAGCTAACCCGGTAGGCGAGAAGGAAGGAAAGGAGTACGCCCACGTGGCGTCCAACCGGCCTGCCCCCGCGGCCCCGTTCGCGCGGAACCAGCGCGACACCGAAACCTTCGGCTACGGCGGTCAGCGCACCGACGAGGGCCCGTTCCAGGAGTGGAACCCCACCGAGGAATCCATCCGTCCCGTCCGTGGCCGGCATCGCGTCACCAAGCAGCGCGGCGGAGGCCTCGCCCGCAGCTCCACCGTCCTGGGCGTCGGCGTCATAGCCGCCGTGGGCGCGGGCGGCATGGCCAGCGCCCAGACCGGCAAGCCGCCGGTCTCCATCTCCGTGCCGGACCTGCCCTCGGTGGGTTCCCTCATCTCGGACGACGACACCCCCGCGGGCTCCTCGACCCCGCTCAGCGGTCTCGGCACGACGGCCACGGCGGACACCGAGACGAAGTCCTCCGGCGCCGGCGAGGCGCTGCGCGCCCGGATCATGGCCCAGGTCGAGTACCAGCAGGACCAGATCGACACCAAGGCCGCGCAGGACGCCGCCGACGCCGCCGAGAAGGCGGCCGCGGAAGCCGTGGCCAAGGCCGAGAATGAGGCCAAGGCCAAGGCCGCCGAAGCCAAGAGGAAGGCGGAGGAGGAGGCCAAGAAGAAGGCCGAGGCCGAGCGGCTCGCCGCCCTCGCCAAGCAGTTCACGCTGCCGACCTCTTCGTACACCCTCACCTCGAGCTTCGGTCAGGCCGGCGCCTACTGGTCCTCCGGCTACCACACGGGTCTCGACTTCGCCGCCCCCACGGGCACGCCGATCAAGGCGGTGCACAGCGGCACCATCACCGAGGCGGGCTGGAACGGCTCGTACGGCTACAAGACGGTCCTCACCCTCGATGACGGCACGGAGATCTGGTACGCGCACCAGTCCTCCATCGGCGTCAGCGTCGGCCAGAAGGTCAGCACGGGCGACGTCATCGGCCGCGTCGGTGCCACCGGCAACGTCACCGGGGCCCATCTGCACCTCGAGGTTCACTCCGGTGGTGCCAGCAGCGGGATCGACCCGATGGCGTGGCTGCAGGGCAAGGGACTGAACCCCTAGGCGGCACAGGCC
>NZ_JBHUQX010000804.1:0-1474 GCF_042674225.1 Streptomyces sp. NPDC056948 | reverse complement strand
CGGGTCCGGGGGCCCCCCCCCCGCCCCGTGGCCCGCCCACACCAACCCCGCGGTGGTCCACCGGGGGGCGGGCCCAACGCCGCCCCCCGCCCCCGTGTTCACGCCGCCGGCCGCACCTCGCGCGACGTCAGCACCCGCCGCGCCTTGCGTACCGCCCGGCGTACGAACGTGTGGGCGCCGCCCTCGCGGTAGCCCGGGAAGGCCCGTGCCTCGCGCGGCTCGGCGAGGTACACCGAGTCGGGGATACCGGCGGCGCGGTCGCGGAAGTGCGGGTAGGCCAGGTAGACGCGGCGGCCCTTGCGCTCCAGGAGCGCCGCCGCCTGCTTCTTGGCCTTGACGAACTTCACGACCTCGATGAGCAGCTCGGGCCGCTGCTCGGCGACCAGGTGCAGCCGCAGCCGCTCGTGGACCCTGAGGCGCTGGGCGGCGCCCTCGGTCCAGTGGGCGTCCAGCAGGGGCTTGGCCAGCTCGAACTTGTGCCGGCGGATCTCCTCGCTGTCCGTGAGGTACTTGGGCCCGAACTGCGGCAGCAGCGTGACGAGTAAGGGCCGGAGCATCAGCTGATCGCGCCGGCCGCCCGCGGGGACGTGCTCGGCGATGAGGTTCATCAGGGCCCGCGCGGAGTCGAAGCGCAGCGCGTAACTGCCGCTCTTGGTCACGTGCTTGCCGTCGTCGCGGCCGACCAGGTAGTAGCAGGTGTGGTCGGCGACCACGGACACGCCGTTCGCCCGCAGGTACGCCTCCATGGTGAACAGCGCGTCCTCGCCGGTGAACAGCGACTCGTCGAACCGCATGTCGTGCCGGTCCAGCAGCTCACGGCGGAACAGCTTCTGCGCGCTGAGCGTGAACTTGATGTTGGAGGAGAAGACGTCGGTCCGCTCCACCGTCTTGCCCCACATGGACTTCGGCGCGGAGCGGTTGACGCCCTCGACCTTGCCGAGGACGACGTCCGTGCCCGCACGGTCGGCCATGCCGACCATCCGCTCCAGGGCCTCGGGGCCCAGCCGGTCGTCGGCGTCGAGGAAGAAGACGTAGCGCCCGGTCGCCTTGCCCAGGCCGACGTTGCGCGGGCCGCTGGGGCCGCCGGAGTTCTCCTGCCGGATCACCAGGACGTTCATGGGAGCGCGCTCGGCGAACTCCTCCAGGTACTCCCCCGTCCCGTCCGTCGATCCGTCGTCCACCGCGATGACCTCGACGCGCTCTGGATCGATGGTCTGTGCCTCGACGGACGAGAGGCACTCGATCAGATACGGCATCGCTTCGTACGCCCCGATGATCACACTCACATCAGGCTGCGCAACGGTCACGTTTCCCCCTAGTCAATGGGATATTCCCCCCGTATCGCCTCATTCGCTACTTGGTAGACGGATGATCGAGGCAAGCGGTTGCCTCAAACACACGTGTTAGTGGGACACGTCACACAATGGATCGACAGGAAACGGGCAAGCGAAAGGGCTCGGCCCCCGAGGAAGAC
>NZ_JBHUQX010000803.1:0-1489 GCF_042674225.1 Streptomyces sp. NPDC056948 | reverse complement strand
GCCCTGGATGATGCCCGGGGAGATGCCCCCGCCGGTGGTCGACCAGGACGTCATCGAGGACGAGGCCCGGGTCCTCGCCGAGGGCTTCCTCGCCCCGTACCGCGAACGGCACCCAGACGTCCAGGCCGAGCCGCTCGCCGCGGCGGGCGACGCCGCCGGACACCTCGTGGCGGCCTCCCGGGACGCCGACCTCGTCGTGGTGGGCCGGCACCGGCGGCACCTGCTGGCACCCGCCCGCATGATGGGCTCGGTCACCCACGCCGTCCTGCTGCACGCCGCGAGCCCCGTCGCGGTGGTCCCGCCGGCGCCCCCGGAGGACTGACCTCGCGGTAATGGATACGGGCAGGCCTATCATTAGTCCCATGCGGGAACCGATCAGCAGGGACGCCCGGCTCGCCCTGGACCTGGCCCTCACCGTCCGGCACGACGGCGACGGCGGCGTAGCCGACGATCTGACCGACCCGGCGGGCCTGACCGCCTGGGTCCGGGCACACCCCGAGGTCCTGCCGGACACCGAGGGGTTCACCGCCGACGCCGCGCGGCTCGCCGACGTCCGCGAGCTGCGGGCCGCCGCCCGCTCGCTCTTCGCCCGCGCCGTGCGCCCCGGCGAGCCCAGCCCCGCGGACGCGGCCCGCCTCCTGCCCGAGGCCGAGGCCGTGCGGCGCCTCAACGAGGCAGCCGCCCGCACCCCCACCGTGCCGGTCCTGCACTGGCCCCGGGAGGCCGGACCCGTCGTCCACCAGCGGCCCGAACGCGGCGCCGACGACCTGACGGCAACCCTCGCGCACGCCGTGATCGCGTTCCTCGCGAGCCCCGACCGCGACCGGCTGCGAGCCTGCCACGCACCGCGCTGTGTGCGGTACTTCCTCAAGGAGCACCCACGCCAGGAATGGTGCAAACCGTCCTGCGGCAACCGCGCCCGGGTCGCCCGCCACCACCAACGGCACCGGGCGACGACTTGAGGCCCTGTCGCAGGCCGACCGGGCCGCCGCCCGCCCGACACTTCGCAGGCCGGGGCACGTACCATTGGCGACATGTCGTTCCTCCGCCGCCGCAGCGCCACTCCCGCCGGGCCTGACTTCGACGTACTGGCCATGGACCCGGGCGACTGGCCCGGCAACCTCGGTGCGGGACTGCTGCCCGCCCCCGACGGCACCTGCCAGGGCGTCTTCCTGCGCTACGACCTGTTCGGCGGCCGCGGCCCCGCGATGATCATCGGCAATCTGCCGGAGGGCTCCCCGGCGCGCGACGTCCCCGAGGGGCAGGTGCCCTTCGAGGTGGCCCAGCTGCTGCTGGCGCTGGAGAACGACGAGGAGGTCACCGTCGTCAGCACCGAGGACGTGCCGGTGATGCAGGGCGACAACCTCCTGATCGTGCGCCGCGTCAAGCTCTCCGAGGGCCGGATCTCCTGCGTGCAGTTCGACCGCAGCGACAACGTCCTGGTGACCATCGCCGCCTGGGACCGCCCCATCACGGACGACCTGTACGC
>NZ_JBHUQX010000802.1:0-1501 GCF_042674225.1 Streptomyces sp. NPDC056948 | reverse complement strand
CCGGGGTGCCGGACGGCGACCTGCCCCGCGGCGAGGAGCTGGTCCACCCGGGTGGCGGGCGGCCCCGGACGCCCGCGATCATCGCCTCCGTCGCCGCCGCCGTGCTGCTGATCGGCGGGGGCGGGGCCTGGCTCGCCACCAACGTGGCCGGCGGGTCGGGCGGCGGACAGACCTCCGGCGCGCCCGGCGGGGACGACACTCCCCCGCCGCTCGCGCTCGACGGGTACTCGGAATCGACCTCCGGCGAGGGCAACGGCATCGCGCCCGGCGAGCCCAACCCCTACGGCGCCACCTACCGGCTCGGCGGCACGCTGCCCGACGGCCCCGGCGAAGCCCCGGTGTACCGGGCGCGGGGCGAGGTCACCAAGGCGGACGTGGCCCGGCTGGCGAAGGCTCTCGGGGTCGAGGGGACGCCGGTGGCACAGGGCGAGGCCTGGAAGGTCGGGGCCGGTCAGGACGGTTCGGGACCGAACCTCCAGGTGAACAAGCATGCGCCGGGTGCCTGGACGTTCAACCGCTACGCCCCGGGCACCGACAACTGCAAGGGCACCGACACCTGCACGGCTCCGCAGTCCGGCGGCACCCCGGTGAGCGAGGCGGCGGCGGAGAAGGCCGCGGCGCCGGTGCTGAAGGCGCTGGGTCAGGACGACGCGAAGCTCGACGCGAGCCAGGTCATGGGCGCTCAGCGAGTGGTGAACGCCGCTCCCGAGGTCGGCGGACTGCCGACGCACGGCTGGACCACCGGGGTGACGGTCGGCTCCGACGGCGAGGTCGTCGGCGGCAGTGGTCAGCTCAAGGCGCCGGCCAAGGGGGACACCTACCCCGTGGTCAGTGCCAAGAAGGCGCTGGAGCTGATGGAGACCCGGCCGAAGAACGACCACCGGATGGGCATCGGCGGCTGCGCGAGCGCCGTGCCGCTGAAGGACCGGCTGGAGCAGCCCTGCGGATCGCCGGCGAGCGGCTCTCCCGAGCAGGACACGGTCACGGTCGAGAACGCGGTGTTCGGACTGGCCTCGCACTTCGTGGACGGGCGCCAGGCGCTGGTGCCGTCCTGGCTGTTCGAGGTGACGGCGCCGGGTGCGAAGGACCCGTTCACGGTGACGTACCCGGCGGTCGACCCGAAGTACCTGACCTCCTCCACGCCGAGCGAGCCGAGCGACAAGCCGACGGCGGCGCCCGGGCCGCGCGATGTCGAGGTGGACGGCTACCGGGCCGAGGGTTCGGAGCTGACCGTGACCTTCACGGGCGGTGTGTGCGCCGACTACGACGTGAAGGCGAGCGAGAACGGCGACGAGGTGACGGTCGAGGTGACCTCGACCGCGTGGCCGGACAAGGTCTGCATCATGATCGCGAAGCAGTTCCAGGAGACCGTGCAGCTCGACGAGCCGCTCGGCGACCGTGCGGTCGTGGGCTCGGACGGCAAGGCGGTCCCGCTGGCCAGGGAGGGCGCACGGCTGCCGGCTCCCCCGACGCGGGAGCGGTAGCAGCCGGGTAGGTACCC
>NZ_JBHUQX010000801.1:0-1510 GCF_042674225.1 Streptomyces sp. NPDC056948 | reverse complement strand
CACTTCTTCCTCCGTGCTGCGCGCCGGGTCTCGCGGTTGGGCTTCGGCAACTCGCGCCAGCCGAACGGGGACTCGCCGTCGTCGCTGTCGACGACGACCTCGCCGAGGCTGACCAGTTCGGTGTTCCAGGTGGCGCCCGGGGCGGGCGGGTGCTCGCCCCGGGGCGTCGTGCTCGGGCCGGTCATGCCGCGCTCTGGTCGTCGAGCGGTGCGCCGTGCTGCGGGGTGCGGGCGGCCGGCGGGCGGGTGCAGTCGTCGGGGTTGTGCACCTCGCCGCCGCTGTTGCGCCAGAACGAACAGCACGGCACAGGCGGCGGCAGCAGCTGCTCGTCGGCGACGGCCGCGCGGCGCAGCTGCTCGTGCCGGGCCCGGATCCGGCGGTCCTCCGTGTCGTACGACGCGGCGATGGCCAGCAGGACGCCCGTGCTGATGAGCCCGGGGAGGGCGTAGTGCGGGTGGTGGGTGGCGGAGTAGATGGCGCTGGCGAGCGGGATGACGGCGGTGATGCGGCAGGCGCGGGCGGTGCTGCGCGCTGGGGTCACTGGGCTCTCCTTCGGATCAGGTTGAGGAGGGCGCGCTCCTGCCCAGCCGAGGCCGAGCAGGAGCGCGGAGATGAACGGCGCCATGGCGACGCCGATGCCGAGGCCGCCCATCAGGCGGCTTCCTCGTAGTCGCGGGTGGCGCGGGCTATGCGCCGGGCGGTGATGCGGCCGCGGGCCCAGGAGGGGCGTACGACGGTGCGCCAGACGAGGCGGACGGTCCACGCGCCGGTCGCGATGGCGGCGAGGATGACGATGGAGCCGACGGCGGCGAGGACGGCGACCCAGGCGAGCAGGGCCCAGCCGAGGGTGAGGACGGTGTCGATGGCTTCGGCGATCACGATTGCGCCCCGTCCTGCTGCGCTTTGGGCACGCGGCGGCAGGGGCAGTCGGCTCCGCACTCGGGGATGCCGGGGAGCGGGATGCGGCGGTTGGTGTCCGGCTGGGCGGCGGGGTGTTCTTCGTCGGCCAGGCGGAGCAGCTCGGTGGCGACCCGGAGGATGCCGATGTTCTCCGACACCTGCGCCGACTTGCGGGCGCCGGTCACGGACTCGAACTGGCGCAGGCCCTCGGCGACCTCGGCGGCCTCGCGGAGGACGTCGGCCCGGGACACGGGCGGCGGCAGCACGGCCAGCACCGCGTCGGCGAACCGCTCGCGGTCGTCGCGGCGTTCGAGTTGAGCGTAGGTGTCGGCCTCGCGTAGGGCTTCGGCAATGCGGTCGCGGAGCGCGGCCCGGTCCTCGAGGAAGGCGCGGAAGTCGGCGACGGCCTGGCGGTCTCCGTCGGTGAGCGGGTGGCTCGGGTTGTTGCCGCATGCGGGCCCGGTCGGCCGGTGACTCATGGTCAGCTCCTGGTGGGTGTGGTGTGATCGGGGGTGCCGCCCGGCGCATAGCCCGCGCCACCCGCGACTACGAGGAAGCCGCCTGATGGGCGGCCTCGGCATCGGCGTCGCCATGGCGCCGTTCATCTCAT
>NZ_JBHUQX010000800.1:0-1512 GCF_042674225.1 Streptomyces sp. NPDC056948 | reverse complement strand
TCACGAAGCCCAGCAGCCAGACGACCAGCACGATGACGGCGATCCACCACAGTGCCTTCAGCGCGAATCCTGCGCCGAAGAGGATCAGGGCCAGAAGCAGGACGAGAAGCAGGGGAACCATAGTTATCAACCTCCGCCGCTCCGTGTGCCCGGCGATTCGAAGAACACACGGCCGATCTGCCTGGTTTCTTCACTGCTCTTGCGGGAACTGGGCTCAGTTTCGTCACCAGAGTTCACCTCGCGGTTGGGCGCCGCGCGGGGCGTCCATCGCCGACGCCTGCAGACACGCCGTCACCTTCCTCGACCAGGCCCACGCCGACCGTCACGCGCCCGCGATGGCTTGTGCGAGGGACGTGACCCAGCTGGTGGTCGGCGAGCTGGTCGCCAACGCCCGCAAGTACGCTCCCGGCCCTGTCCTGCCGGAACTGCGCATCACCGCCCACGCCGTGGATGTTGTCGCGTGGGACAGCGGCCCTACCGTGCCCGCTGCCCGGGCCGCCGATCCCGGGCAGGGTCGGCCGGCAAGGCCTGGAAATCGTCAAAGCCGTCACCGAGGACCTGTTCACCGAGCAGGAGCCGGTCGGTAAGCGCATTACGGCCCACCCGACGACCCCAGCGGGCACGCCACCAGTCGCCGCCCCCCAACGGCAGCCAGCGCGCTCCCTTCTCGATCTCACGGCCCTGCCGCGACGGCACCATGGGTCTCAAGGCGCGGGCTGCCCTGACATCCCTCGGGGCCCGGCCGGGGTGCGCGGTTCACAGGCGAGACCGCGACATCTGCGTCACGCGTGCGCCGACCGGTCTCCGGCTGGACCTACGCCTCTGAGGGCTCCTTCTGGTGCCGCCCTTGATCGCCGCTCAAGATTGCTCTCTCCGCCCACACACGAAAATCTATCTCAGCCAGAGTAGACATTGGCCAGTGGTGTGGTTATGGTTTCTCTCGTAGCCCAGACAGACAGCAGGGCCCGGCAGACACGAACTGCCGGGCAGCAGTACCGCAGTTGCAGTTCGCAGGACGGTGCGGTGGTGGAGTTTCGAAGCCAGGGTTGTTGCAGGACGGCGACGGGACTGACGACCGGACCGGGTGGCCCGCAGTGTTCAGGGGCCGCCGCGAGCAGTACCCGCTGTATCCGCAGTGGAGTCAGTGAGCAGTACCTCGGTGAAGGCGTCGGCTGCGGGCGCGCGCACCGGGAGGTTCGGCAGTGGGGTTCTAAGCCAGAGCAGACGCAGGACGGGCGACGGGGCTGGCTGCCGAAGAGTGGCGCTGTAACAGGCCACCAGCAGGTCGCATCACCAGCAGTACGCAGTAGAGCAGTACAAGCAATGAGGGAATGAACGGAGGAAGTGGACGCCATCAGGATCGCCCGGGCGGCTTTTCGAGTCCCGGGTACCGCAGGACATCGATAGTGAGGTGGTCTCCGGTCGAGAAACCGCGATCCCAGCATCCCCGGCAGCATTCAGGTCGGGTGTGCGGTGACAGAAGGCCGGCGCAGTATCAGGGCCGGCAGATGG
>NZ_JBHUQX010000799.1:0-1515 GCF_042674225.1 Streptomyces sp. NPDC056948 | reverse complement strand
CCTGTTTTCGTTTTTTTTCCCGGCGTCGCGGGTGGCGTGGTTCGGGGGGGTCTGGCCCCCCACTCACACGGCCCGCCCCCCGTAGGGGGCGCGGGGAACTGCGCGATCGGCCACGACGCACCCGCGCCCCGGCCACCGGCAGAACCGGGCAGACGAGACCGCCCGGCCCAGCCGGCGCGGCGTTACGGCGTGCAGACCTTCGTCAGTTCGCCCGCCGCGTCCGTGACCGGGCTGATGTCGGGCGTCTCGTCGCCGTTCTTGACCGACGTACGGACGTTGTCGACGGCCTTGTTCAGATCGTCCACGGCCTTGTTGACGTCCGTGTTGTCGGTCTTGTCGCCGATCTCGCCGAGGTTCTTGTCGATGGAGTCGAGGGACTTGTCGAGCTGCGTCGGGTCGTTGGCCGCGTTGTCCACGGCCTGCTGGAGTTCCGTGACGCTGTCGGCGATGGCGTCGGCGGTCTGGACGCAGTCCAGCGCCTTGTCGACGGCGGCGCAGCCGGTGGTCAGTCCGGCGGTCAGCGCGACGGCCGCCAGGGTGGCGGCGACGGCTGCGGTGCGGCGTCGGCGGCTCGCGGCCATGGAACGGTCCCTCTCGTCGGTCGGGCCGGTCGGCCCGTGTGGCTGGCCGAGCGCACAGGGATGAGCCGTGCGCCCGTACCTCTTCAGACGCGAGCATGCTCGGCGCGGTTGCCCGCGCCGAGCATCTGTCTTGGTGCGTCCTTTACTTTTCGAGGACGGTATCAAGCGCGGTGCGCTGGTGGGCGGTGAGTTCCGTGCAGCCTGCGACGGCGAGGTCGAGGAGGGCGTTGAGTTCGTCGCGGGCGAAGGGTTCGGCCTCGGCGGTGCCCTGGACCTCGACGAAGCGGCCGTCGCCGGTGCAGACGACGTTCATGTCGGTGTCGGCCTTGACGTCCTCCTCGTAGCAGAGGTCGAGGAGCGGGACGCCGCCGACGATGCCGACGGAGACGGCCGAGACCGTGCCGGTCAGGGGCTGGCGGCCGGCCTTGATGAGCTTCTTGCGCTGGGCCCAGGCGATGGCGTCGGCCAACGCCACGTAGGCGCCGGTGATGGCCGCGGTGCGCGTGCCGCCGTCGGCCTGGAGGACGTCGCAGTCGAGGACGATCGTGTTCTCGCCGAGTGCCTTGTAGTCGATGACGGCGCGGAGCGAGCGGCCGATGAGGCGGGAGATCTCGTGGGTGCGGCCGCCGATGCGGCCCCTGACGGACTCGCGGTCGCCGCGGGTGTTGGTGGAGCGGGGCAGCATGGAGTATTCGGCGGTGACCCAGCCTTCGCCGCTGCCCTTGCGCCAGCGCGGGACGCCTTCGGTGACGGAGGCGGTGCAGAAGACTTTGGTGTCGCCGAAGGAGACGAGGACGGAGCCTTCGGCGTGCTTGCTCCAGCCACGTTCGATGGTGATCGGGCGGAGCTGCTGGGGGGTGCGGCCGTCGATTCGAGACATGCCGCTGAGCCTAGCCGTACCAGCGGAACGGGCCCCTCCCGCGGTGGGGAGGGG
>NZ_JBHUQX010000798.1:0-1522 GCF_042674225.1 Streptomyces sp. NPDC056948 | reverse complement strand
GAGAGCATGGGTTTTCGCGACGCGCGCCTGGGGCGGGCGTCAGCAACAGTGAATGTCGGCCACGCAGAGCGGGGTCACGCCGATGAGCGCCAGCTCGATGGCGGCGCGAACGGAGGCGGGACGGGGCGACATGCGCAGAAATATGTACGACTTTTCTGCGCATGTCAACGCGCGGTGCGGGCCGGCCCCTGTGATGCCTGTCAATTCCCGGGGTAGGCCCAGGGGTTGGCACGGCAGCGAATGCCGTCATGGTTGAGGAACTTGGTCTGCTGCTGCATGACCGGGGCGAGGTCGCCGTCCTTGTCGCAGGTGACGTGGTTGTAGCCGAGCCGGTGCCCGACCTCGTGGTTGATCAGCATCTGCCGGTAGGCGTGGATCTTGTCACCGTACGTCGGCGAGCCCTGCGCCCACCGGTAGGCGTTGATCATCACGCGCTCGGTCGCGGCCGAGTCGCACGAGACGTTGTCCACGGTGGTGTCCAGGCCGGACTTGGCACACCAGTCGGCGGTCGTGCCGGGGCTGGCGAGAGTGATCACGAAGTCGGGTGTGCCGGAGTAGACGCGCTCGAAGGTGTTCGCGCCGTTGTGGGCCCAGCTCCGCTGGTCGTTGAGCGTCTTCTGCACGGCCTCGGCGAAGAGCTCGCCGTCCAGCCCGAGCCCCTGCTCCACGTCCACGCGGTAGGTGTGCTTCTGCCCCGCACCGGGCGCCTTCGCGATTCCGGGAACGGCCTCGAACTTGCCCGAGCCCTTGGCCTTGGCGCCGAGCGGGTACGTCCTGGCCATCTTCTCGTCGTACGTGAGCGGCTTCGCGTCCGAGTCCGGGGCCGGGGTCTGCCCGCCCCCGTGGGGCGCGGAGCCCCGGAGGTCGCGGGCCTGGTCGGTGGCGGACTGCGACTGCACGTCGGCACCGCCCTGGTCGTCGGCGACCTGGCCGGCGACGACCACGGCCAGCACGGTGGTGACGGCGGCGGCCGCGATGCCGGTGAAGGTACGGCCCTTGCCGCCCTTGACCGGCGCGGGCGCGCCGGTGGGCTCCGCTTCGCCGTCGTGGTCCTGGTCGTCGAAGGAGGTGTCGGCCGGAGTGCCCGCGCTCCAGTCCGTGACGGAGGCGTAGGCGTCCGCCGCGTGCGCGGAGGCGGCCGTACGGGGTGCGAAAAGGTCGTCCCCTTCGCCGAAGGCGTCGACGTACTCCTGCCGCGGCCCGGGCACGGATGCCCGCCGCTGCCGCGGTATGGGAGCGGGGCCCCGGTCGGTCTCCCTCAACTCACCCCAGCCGCCCCCGGGTTCCCGCTGCTCGGGGTGGCCTCCCCGAGCATGGGGGAAGCCGTGCGCGGGGGTGCCGTCGGGCAGCCGCGGAACGCCGCGCCCGGGGATGCCGTCCGGACTCCATCCGTTCGGCAGCTGAGGCGTCCCGTACGGCGGCGTGCCGGAGCCCGGTGCCGGCCCGGAACCCGGTGCCGGCCGCGGCCCCGGCGTACGGCGAGGGCCCGCGCCGGGCGGCGGCCAGCCGCCCTGCCCGGCGC
>NZ_JBHUQX010000797.1:0-1554 GCF_042674225.1 Streptomyces sp. NPDC056948 | reverse complement strand
GTGCGCGTCGGCCGGCCCCGGGACCCGTACGCGCACGAAAGGCATGGGACAGGGGGCGCTGGCCAGATCTTTCGACGCAAGGGGTGCAATCCACGTGACAACCACCGACGTTCCACGGGTCGCCGCCTATCGCGAGGTGACCGACAAGAACGGACGCGTCTATCGCATCGGCGAGTCCGACATCGACATCATGGGGCGCAAGCGCAAGTGGATGGTGATCCTGCCCTGGATCGGCATGATGGGCATCTCCTCCGCCGAGTACGCGTTCGCGTCCGCCGAGGACACCCTGCACACGGCGCACCATTGGAACAGCATGCACATCTTCTGGATGATGACCGTGTGGGTCTTCTTCCAGGCCGCGGTGGCCTTCCCCGCGGGCAAACTGCGTGAGAGCGGGAAGCTGCCGGCCCGCTGGGCGATGATGTGCGGGGCGACGGGCACCCTGCTGGGCTATCTGTCGCTGGCCTTCGCGCCGCACGTCGTGGTCGCCTACATCGGCTTCAGCATGTTCAGCGGCATGGGCGCGGGCATGGTCTACGCCACCTGCGTCAACATGGTGGGCAAGTGGTATCCGGAGCGCAAGGGCGGCAAGACCGGCTTCGTCAACGGCGGTTTCGCCTACGGTTCGGTGCCCTTCGTCTTCATCTTCAACGGCTACATGGACCTGACCAACTTCCGCTGGGTGCTGGTCTCGGTGGGTGTGTTCCTGGCCGGAATCGTCGCGTTCTCCGGCTACTTCTTCAGGGACCCGCCGAAGAACTGGTGGCCCGCCGCGATCGACCCGCTCAACCCGCCGAAGGACCCGCGCGCGGCGCGCTCGATGCGGATGAACCCGCCGGCGGTCCACCAGTACTCCCCCAAGGAGGCGTGGCAGACCGGCCGGGTGGCCCTGATGTGGTTCTGTCTGGCGTGCACGTCCGGCGTGAACATCTTCGGTATCGCGTTCCAGGTGGACATCGGCGAGGAGGCCGGCTTCGCGGGCGGGATCGTGGCCACGGCCATGTCCCTCAAGGCGATCGTCAACGGTACCGGCCGTGGCGTCATCGGCTGGCTCTCCGACCTCTACGGCCGCAAGCGGTGCCTGCTCGCCGTGTGTGTCATTCTGGGCCTGGCCCAGTTCGGCATCCTCTGGTCGGCGGACAGCAAGAACCTGCCCCTGTTCCTGATCTTCTCCGCGATCTCCGGCTTCGGCGGCGGCGCCATCTTCCCGATGTTCGCGGCCCTCACCGCCGACTACTTCGGCGAGAACAACAACGCGTCCAACTACGGCATGGTCTACAGCGCCAAACTCGTCTCCGGTCTGGGCGCCGGTATGGGTGCCGTGGTCGTCGGTGCCTGGGGACACTCCGGCGCCTTCATCCTGGCCGGCTCGATCTCGCTCTTCGCCGGCTGCGTGGCACTGTTCCTCACCCCGCCGGGACGCGACAAGGAAGAGAGCCGCATCGTTCCCAATCCACAACCGCTCGGCGAGGACACGGCCTGACCGTGACGCGCCCGGACAGGCTCGTGGGCTGACCGTCCCACGTGTGAGGAGGCCCCTCCCAGGTGCGGGAG
>NZ_JBHUQX010000796.1:0-1557 GCF_042674225.1 Streptomyces sp. NPDC056948 | reverse complement strand
CAGCAGGAGGGCTCCCAGGACGAGCAGGAGCGCTCGCAGGACCAGCAGGAGGACAAGGACGCCTCCGGCCGGGACGCCGAGAAGGACGCCGCCGACGAACGCAAGGACGCCTCGGACACCGAACGCGACCAGCAGGACCAGGACAAGCAGGACGAGCGCGACGCCGGCGAGGACCAGGGCGGCCCCGAGGACGAGGCCGCCCAGGAGCCCGAGAAGCAGGCCGGCGAGCAGGAGCGGCGCGAGGACGAGGGCGCGTCCGAGGCGACCCGCCGCCAGGCCCCTGCCCCGGGCACCGTCGACCGCAGCGGCGCCGAGCCCGGAGAGAGGTCCCGGACCGGCGGGGACACCGGAACGGCCCGTGCGGTGGGCGACCCGGAGAACGAACAGGACGCCGATGACGAGCCGTTGGGGCTGGACGCGGAACCCGCGCAGGACGACACGGAACGGGAGGCGGGCGACGACACGGCCGGGGCGGCCGGCGCGCGGCCCGTGCCCGATGCCGACCTCGTCGGATACACGGACGCGGCGAAGAACCCGAACCTCGTCGAGGAGCGGCGGAAGGGTACGGCCCCGCTGCCCAGCCTGTCGTCCGCCTCCGAAGCCCCAGCGCCGGACACGGCGCCGCAGGAGGCCACGCCCGGTGGCACCTCCCGGGACGCCGGGGCGCGCTCCGAGGAGGAGGAAGGCAGCGGGTCCTTCGAGGACCTTCTGAGCGGTACGGCTGACGCGCAGCAGACCGACGCGTCCGGAATCGGCGGTGGGCTCGGTACGGCGTCTCCCGGTGGGGCCACGACGGCCGACGCCGCCGGGACGGACCGGGACCGGAAGCAGTCGGACGAACGCAAGGAGGACGCCGAGGCCGCACGGCGCGACGAGGAGGCCCGGACCTCGGACGCCGCGGCGACCGGTGCCGCTGCGGGGCCAGGTGAGACCGCCGCACCCGATCAGTTGGCCAAGTCGGGCGAGGACGCCCGTACACAGGGTGCCGGTTCACCGTCGAGCACCGGGGCGGAGAAGGAAGCCGCGGGCGAGAGCGCCCGGAAGCCGGAAGCCGGAGCTCCCGACCGCAGTGGCGGGAAGGAAGCGGACTCCGGAGCGGACAAGGGCAAGGACAAGCAGGCCGACAAGTCCGAGGGCGGGCGCGATGCGGGCGGGACGACCGGCCCACGCGACACCGCCGGGGACCAGGGGACCACGGCTCCCGCACCCGACACGTCCCCCGGTGGCCCCGAGGTCTCCGAAGGCAAGGGCCCGGCCACCACTCCCGGCCCGGAGAGCGGCCCGGACAAGGTCTCCACCCCGGGACCCTCGAGCGCGCCGAAACTGGCACCGGGCAACGGCCCTTCGCCCATGGCCGCGGGGCCGCAACCCAAGACCAACACTCCCAAGGCCGCCGAGTCCGCGGCCCCCGCCGGATCGTCCGGCGGCTCCACGGGCTCGCGCTCCCGCCCGGCGGGCAGCAAGCGCCAGGCGGCACGGAAGGCCGCGAAGACCGCGTCGCGCCGTGGCGGCGGAGGCGGCGGCCGTAAGTCCGCGGCCCCCGCACCCGTCCGCTCC
>NZ_JBHUQX010000795.1:0-1563 GCF_042674225.1 Streptomyces sp. NPDC056948 | reverse complement strand
CTGCTCGGCAACGCTGCGATCGCGGGTGGGTACCAGGGTGCCGTCCACGATCAGCACCGCGTCCTTCGCGAAACGCTTGCGCGGCTCGAGCGCGAACTTCGGGCCGAGGTGGGCAACGACGCGACTGGCCACGGACTTCGACACACCAAATAGTGGTGCCAGTTGCCGCAACGTCAGGTTGGTCCGCCAGTACGCGGCGACCAGCAGCACACGATCCGCCAGCGGCAGCCTCCACGGCCGTCCGCGACCCGGAGCGTCGACACCCTCCCTACGCAGCTGGGTCACCAGCTTGCTCAAAGCGCGCGGGCTCAGCCCAGTGAACGGAGCTGTCCAGGACGGCTCCGCCGCTGTGGTCACACCAGCCATGCGGAGATCATTTCAGTTGCCGACACCCCTCCCACGACTGATCCTGGGCACTGAGCAAGCAAGGGAGACAAGATGGGTCTGATGCTCTTCCCAGGCGACGACGACGTTGCGAGCCCGGACATCTCCTGGTCCTACACCGGCTTCAGCATGTTCAGGAAGTGGTTGGCCGAGGCCGAGGTGTTCACGCTCGCCGAGATGGACGGCTTCGGCGGAGATCGCCAGTGGTGCAGCGTCTCCACCACGCTGGCGCCTCTACTCAACCATCCAGACGACGATGGCCCCGACCTCGCGCCCGCTCAGTGCGCGGCCATGCTGCCCCGACTGGAAGCAATTCTCGACCAACGTCAGCCTGACGACAGCGGCCCCGCCCTCCGACGGCGCATCGAAGACGTCAGTCAGTTGGCCACCGTCCTGCGGTTCTGCGTGGACAAGGACGTTGAGCTCATCTTCGGCTAGGCACGGGAGCGCGGAGCGACCCGTCGTTGGGGGGTGGCCTGCGATTACGGGACAGCCTTGAGGCGGGCCAAGCTCTACGCCGACAAACTCCAGGCGCTCGATGGCGGTGCTCAGCCACAGCCCTGGCGTTCCTGCGAGCGGCCCGCCGCCAGCCACCCGCCCGCGCCGCAGCCCCGCCCGCGCCAGCAGCAGGACGACCATTCGACCCCGGCCGAGGGCAGGCCCGAGAAACGCAGCACCGCATTGATCAAGAGGTAGAGCCGCTCCATATCGCCGGGGTGTAGTCGAAGCCCGGTATCACTTCGACGTCCATACTGGTGGCGGCCTGTCGGGGCAGGTCAAACGCGTAAGTGGCGACTGGCGGCTTGTCCGGAATCAAGGTCCCGCTGAGGCCAGAGCCGATGTTCTGGGCACTGTCGAAGATGCTGTCAGCTGTGCGGCCTTCAGCATCACGTGCCTCGACACTGACGAGCTCGAGGTTCAGCCGTTCGGGAGCCGTTGAGCACAATGACCTCGGCCGTTACCGCCCTGTCGCCGGGCGCGTGGCCGGCTGCTCTGTCGGATGGATGGGAGTGAGAGCGCCGTCCCGACGACAACCGGGGCGCGCGGGATCCCCCACGGTGGTCGGCGGCCTTCGGCGAGGAAAGGGCACGGCGTCCGCCGCCGGGCGCTCGCTGAGGAGGCCGATGGTCACAGTCGGGCTCCGTCACGGCCTCGGGCGGTGCCGAACCCGTCATTCCG
>NZ_JBHUQX010000794.1:0-1574 GCF_042674225.1 Streptomyces sp. NPDC056948 | reverse complement strand
GACGAGGCCCATCCGGTGCGCGTCTTCGGAGACCGCGCACCGGATGCCCAGGACGGTGTCGCCTATACGGCGTACGGACCCCGGGACCGTGAACTCGCCCTCTGGGCCACCGACGCCGTCACTCCCGAGGAATCCACACGCGCATCGGTCCCTGCCGACGGTTCGCCCACACGCAGTACGGAACTGCGGTCAGCCGTACGGCGGCTCCGTCGCTCCGGCGCACTCCGCCGGCACTGAGGAGCGTCACACCGCCCAGCAGGTGAGGGTGTCGCCGGGTGCCCAGAGGCGGCGCAGCCGGAGCCGGCCAGCTTCGCGGGGCCCTGCGGGATGCTCACCTCGGCGTTCGTTCTGCGCAGGGCGGTGTGCGCTCCGCCGGTGGGACGGATGGGGCCTTGGCCTGTGGTCGTGCCTCCGCAGCATCGCACACGTCCCGGTGGGTGTTCCGCGCGGCGTGACGAGTGCGTGAGGTGGGCGTGAGCCGTCGCTGGGAGCGTGGGCCGACGTCAAGGACAGTCTGGGAAAAGGGGATTCGCGTGACCGTGATGGCCGAGACGGACAGCGTCGGCGCAGCGCTGCGTGCGCTCACGTTCGAGCACACCGTGGCGAAGGCGCTCGTACACCGCCGGGCGCTGTCGGAGGTGTTCCTGACCGACAGCACGGCGGTCGACGACAGCCATTTCGTGGCCGGGGCGCAACTGCCGCCGTCCCACGCCTACTACACCGACCACACGACCTGGTCCGCGGTCGATCCGCTGTTCCTGCTGGAGTGCTGCCGCCAGGCCGAGACGCACGCGGTGCACGCGCACTTCGGGGCGCCGGACGGCACCAAGTTCGTTCTCCAGCAGTGGTCGATGGAACTGCCGGGCCTGGCCGCGCTCCAGCCCGCCCACGGGCCGGCCGAGGTGACGATCGCGGTCACGACGCACGACGCGCAGTGGGTCGGGGGCTCGCTGCGCGGTCTGCGGTACCGCATGGCGATCACCGTCTCCGGGCAGCCCGTGGGCGAGGTGTCCATGCGGGTGAAGTACGTCGCCGACAGCGTCTACGGGATGCTCCGCGGCCGCCGGGACGGCGGCGGCACCCCGACGTCCGAGTCCTACCGTCGGCCTGCCACCGAGGGCCTCGTGAAGCCCGGGCGCGTGGGCCGGGAGCGGCCGGAGAACGTGGTGCTGCTCGACCCGGTCACCGACGGCCGGCAGGTGCGGGCACGGCTGCTGGTGGCCGGCGGGCACCCGAGCCTGTTCGACCACGCCCAGGACCATGTGCCCGGCATGGTGCTGATGGAGGCGGGACGGCAGACGGCCCTGCTGACCGCCGAGGAACTCTTCGGGGCCCCGGCGGCTTCGTGGTCGGTCACCGGCCTTGAGGCCTCCTTCGACGCCTACGCGGAACTCGACGAGCCCCTGACGGTGGTCGCCGACGGCCACGGGCCGGGGGACGCCGTTGCCGGGGCCGTCTCGATACCCGTGACGTTCGAGCAGGCCGGGCGTGGTGTCGCCCGGGCGGCCTTCACGCTGGAACGCGGCGGCGCGGGACGGTAACCGCGAAGAGAACGGGCCGGACCCCATGGGGTC
>NZ_JBHUQX010000793.1:0-1592 GCF_042674225.1 Streptomyces sp. NPDC056948 | reverse complement strand
GCTCAGGTGCCGCTCACTTGGTCAGCAGCATCCGGAACCCGGCAGCCGGCCCACGGCCGGAGGGGGCGACAGAGGCGCCCTCGCCCTTGCCGTCGATCCGAAGCGGCTTCCGGGTCTCGCGGTTGACGAGCTGATAGACGTCGGCTCCGTTCCCACGCCCCGAAGGCATCCACCACTGCTGACGCTGGTCACCGGCTGCGCAGGTGGTGAGCGCCGTCGTGTTCTTGCCGGACGGCGCGGTCAGGCACTTGTCGGTGCCCTTCAGCGCCACAGTGAGGTAGCCGTCCTTGCCGATGGCCCTCGACCAGACCTGCTTGTCGCCGGAGTCGCAGTCCTGCTGGACGACCGAGTCACCCTCGCCGCGCCCCAGGCAGAGTCCGCCCCGCTTCCCGGCGAGCCGCATCTCGAGGGCGGGAGCGGGCTGATCCTTGATCAGATAAGGGCTGTTGGCGAGGTTGTACCCGGGTCGCTGGGCCAGCAGGCTGCCCGACTCGGGCCGGGGGCGGAAGTAGGAGAACTCGTCCTTGGCGCAGTCCAGGAAGACGTTCGCCATGAGGTCACCACAGCGCGGGGTGCGGTCGTATCCACGGCAGATGGGATCGCCGCCCTGGTCATGCTTGTTGTCACAGTGACTGACACCGAACTGATGGACCATCTCATGAGTGACCGCGGGGACGGTCGCACAGCCCCACGAGACAGCGGCCCGCCCTCTGAACATGGAGGATCGCAGGCGTGCCTTCGGCGTCGTGGCGACGCCGCAGCCACGCGGCTTGGTGTCGAAGAAGTACACCGGCCGGGTGCGCTTGAACCGCTTCTTGACCGCCGCGGGAGCCTTGCGGATCTCGGCGGCAACGGCCGCCTCCGCCTTCATGCGGGCCTGAGGGAACGAGGGCCTGCCCGGCAAGCCGTCAACAGCGACGCTCATGACCTCGATCTGGCAGTCCTTGTCCTGGACGAAGCGCAGACGGCGGCTGTCCCCCTGGCCGAAGCGCTTGGCACTGGCTTCGAAGATCTGGTCGGCGCTCCACATGATGTGACGAACGCTCTTCACCCCGGCCGCCGGGTCCTTGCCTGCCCGGTGAACGTAGACCGGCTGGTACCAGCCCTTGTTGGAACTGTCCTGCTGGTCGCAGGCGACCGGGGGCGTCGTGATGGCGGCGGCCGGCGGGGACTTCTTCTCCGCCTGCTCCTCGCTCGCCCACCCGGGCAGACCGACAGCTGCCCAGCCCAGCGCGGCCGCAACGGCCATGGCTACGGGGATCGCGGCCATGCGCGTCGCCTTGTGCTTGTTCCTTGCCACGTGCTCTCCAACGTTGGAGGACCCGGGGAAAGGGATGCATCGGAAGGAGTTCTGGAGATCGCCCGGCGAAGGTACAGCATGGCGCGCATGAAGCCAAGAAACGTGAGCGACGGTAAAGGATTGGTAAACGACCGGGATGGGGTGCGGATTTCCAGGTCCCTCCCACGAGAACCCCTCAAGAAGCAGGACACCGGTCGAAGGGAACAGCACCGCGGAGCTGGAGATCGCCGGACGGAGTGACCGATCGAAGAAGGTCGGTCCTCCGCTCCGTCCAGAACCGCAACCTGATCCG
>NZ_JBHUQX010000792.1:0-1598 GCF_042674225.1 Streptomyces sp. NPDC056948 | reverse complement strand
GCACGCAGCAGCAGATCGGTGAAGTCTGCGTCCTTCTTGACCGCGAAGAGGCCGGCGGCCTCGCCTTCGTCGGCGTTCATCTCCCGCTGGTAGCGGAAGAGTTCCGGGTCGAGGCCGAGATCGCCCAGGTGCTCGATCCAGCGGTCGTGGATCTCCTCCCAGTGCACTTCCAGGTGCGGGTAGGTCTTGCCCGCCTCCGTGAGGGCGTCGCGGAAGCCCTTCATGGTGCGACGCCGGCCGCGCGCGCCGGACTGGCCCTCGACCGGGGCCCGTACGGCGGTGGACTCGGCCACCGGGAGGTTGTCGAGGCTCAGTCCGGGCCCGGGGCGGAAGGAGTACCAGGCCTCGGCGAACTTCCGCGGGTCGTTGGAGACCTGCCGCCCGCGCCACTCGCTGACCTTGCCGACGACGACGCACTCGCCGGTCAGCACGTGCTGCCATTCCAGCGCGACGTGTCCGCAGTCGTCGGCGAGCAGGAACTTGCGCAGCACACCGGAACTGGCGCCGCCCAGCGTGTTCCGGTGGCCCGGCAGCATCACCGAGAAGATCAGCTTGAGCAGCACCGACTTGCCGCCGCCGTTCTCCAGGAAGAGCACACCCGCGGGCGCGGGCCGGCGCGGCGGGCCGACGGGCTCCTCCTCGAAGAACTCCGCCTGCGTGGGCGCGGGGTCGGGCACGGCCTCGCCCACACCGCGCAGGTCAAGCACGGTGTCGGCGTAGCGCGCACCGGCGGGCCCGATGGAGTAGAGGCGGACCCGGGACAGCTCGTACATGGCGGACTCTCGTAAGTCTTCGGCAGGTCGGGGAAGTTCGGCAGGGCGGTTCAGCAGGGGGCGGAGGCTCAGGACGAGTGGAAGGGCAGACCCGCGTCGGCCACCAGCTCCAGGTCCTCGCTCTCCTCGGCGGGCAGCAGCGTCGGTGTGCCGTCGGTGACCGGGACGACGCCCAGCTCCAGCAGCTCGGCCATCGCGGCGCTGCCCGCCATGTCGCGCACCTGGAGCTGGTAGCGGGCGGTGGTGCGGTACGTGCCGCCGTTGTCATCGCCGGTGCGCTGGAGGAAGCCGGATTCGGTGAGGAAGGCGACGGCCTTGGCGACGATGCCGGTGGTCGAACCGGCGAGCCGGCGGGCGTCCTTGGTGGCACCGGTAGCGCTGCGCCGCACCCAGATCCGCCAGGCGGCCTCCAGGCCCGGCGTGTCGGTGGCCGGGTCGGTGTTCTCGCCCTGCTCGGCGGCGCGCTCCTCCAGGCGGCGGCAGGCCTGGCGCACGAAGGCGTCGACGCCGTTGACCGTGACCCGGCCGATGTAGCCGTCGTCGGCGAGGTCCTCGGGGCGCGGGAACGCCATGGCGGCGACGGCGAGATGGGCGAGTCCGTGCAGGAACCGGTCGCCGCCGTCGGCGGACGTACGACGCGCGTAGTCGCCCATGCGCACGGCGAACACCGAGTCCTCGGCAGCGGTCACGGCCATGCCCGCGCGCGGGGACACCTCCAGCACGATGAGCCCCAGACCGGTGGCCACGGCGTCGGCGAGCCGCGCGAACGGCGGGTCCTCGCGGTACCGCCGCAGCAGGTCCGCGTACTCCTGGTCGCGGGCGGGC
>NZ_JBHUQX010000791.1:0-1599 GCF_042674225.1 Streptomyces sp. NPDC056948 | reverse complement strand
GTTCTGGATCGAATGCGCGAACATGCGAGGCACCTTACCCCATGTCCGAGGGGTGTACTCGGTGTCTCAATTGCTGGGCATGGGTCAGGACGCCCGACACGACCCCGTAATGTTGAGGTCGTGACCGTGAACGCTAAGACCAGCGCGAGTGCTGGCAACACCTGGCGAGACCTGCCCGCGGCGCAGCAGCCCGAGTACCCCGACACCGAGGCTCTGCGCGCAGTCGTTGCGGACCTCGAGTCGTATCCGCCGCTCGTCTTCGCGGGCGAGTGCGACCAGCTGCGCGCCCGGATGGCGTCCGTCGCCAAGGGAGAGGCGTTCCTCCTCCAGGGCGGCGACTGCGCCGAGGCCTTCGACGCCGTATCGGCCGACCACATCCGCAACAAGCTGAAGACGCTGCTCCAGATGGGCGCCGTGCTCACGTACGCCGCGTCCGTGCCCGTGGTGAAGGTCGGCCGGATCGCCGGCCAGTACTCCAAGCCGCGCTCCAAGGGCACCGAGACCCGCGACGGCGTGACCCTGCCGACCTACCGCGGTGACTCAGTCAACGGCTTCGACTTCAACGAGGCCGCCCGTATCCCGGACCCCGAGCGCCTGAAGCGGATGTACCACGCGTCGGCCTCCACGCTGAACCTGGTGCGCGCCTTCACCACCGGCGGCTACGCCGACCTGCGCCAGGTGCATGCCTGGAACCAGGACTTCGTGAAGTCGTCCCCGTCGGGACAGCGCTACGAGCAGCTCGCCCGCGAGATCGATCAGGCGCTGAACTTCATGCACGCCTGCGGGGCCGACCCGGAGGAGTTCAAGACGGTCGAGTTCTACGCCTCGCACGAGGCGCTGCTGCTCGACTACGAGTCCGCCCTGACCCGGGTCGACTCGCGCACCGGACACCTCTACGACGTCTCCGGGCACATGGTGTGGATCGGCGAGCGCACCCGGCAGCTCGACCACGCGCATATCGAGTTCGCCTCGAAGATCCGCAACCCGATCGGCATCAAGCTGGGCCCGACGACCACGGCCGAGGACGCGCTGCAGTACATCGAGCGCCTCGACCCGGAGCGTGAGCCGGGCCGGCTGACCTTCATCGTCCGCATGGGCGCCGACAAGGTCCGCGACAAGCTCCCCGAGCTGGTCGAGAAGGTCACCGCCTCGGGCGCCACCGTGGCCTGGGTGACCGACCCGATGCACGGCAACACCTTCGAGGCGGCCTCCGGGCACAAGACCCGCCGCTTCGACGACGTGCTCGACGAGGTCAAGGGCTTCTTCGAGGTCCACAAGGCGCTCGGCACCCACCCGGGCGGCATCCACGTGGAGCTGACCGGCGACGATGTCACCGAGTGCGTGGGCGGCGGCGACGAGATCTTCGTCGACGATCTGCACCAGCGCTACGAGACGGCCTGCGACCCGCGGCTCAACCGCAGCCAGTCGCTCGACCTGGCGTTCCTCGTGGCCGAGATGTACAGGGACCAGTAACGGGATCGCCTGTCACCCGGACATGGACTGGGGGGGGGGTGGCACCAGACCCGCCCCCCCCCACAAACAGGGTGGTATAAAAAAAAAACAGCCCACCCGACAGTAAAAAAACAACGATTGGCGGGT
>NZ_JBHUQX010000790.1:0-1620 GCF_042674225.1 Streptomyces sp. NPDC056948 | reverse complement strand
TCACTGGTTCAATCCCAGTATCGTCCACACCACACCGGAGCCCCCGGCCGTTCGCGGCCGGGGGCTCCTGTCGTGTCGCGTCACGACGAGAACAGCATGTGCCCGAAGCCCTTGTTGCGGTGGTGACCGTGGTGGCCGTGGCCGCCGTGATGACCGTGGCCGCCGTGCGGGGCGCCCCAGGCGGGGGCCGGAGGTGCGGGGTAGGCCTGCGGGGCGGGCGGGGGCGGCGGCGCGCCCTGGGACCACTGGGACTCCAGGCGGGTCAGCGACTCCAGCTCGCCGTAGTCGAGAAAGATCCCGCGGCAGCCGCTGCACTGCTCGATCTGGACACCGTTGCGGTTGTACGTGTGCATGGGCGCACGGCACTTCGGACACTGCATGGTGGTTCAACTCCTCGCCGGTCGGTCCTGCTTCGTGTCTCGCCAGGACAGACTCTGTCCCGCCATGGTCGGTTGCACCCTACTTCGCGTGCTCCTGCGCCAACTGCGGCGGGAGGGCAGCCATTCGGTCACAGGCATCCACGACGCACTGCTCGACCTCGTCCAGGTCACGGCCGACCGCGGCCGCCTTGGCGACGGCCCGGGCCGCGGTCTGCACGGTGAGGGCGCGGGCAGGGACGTCGAGAGCGGGCCAGGGGTCGCCGTCGGCGGGCACGGCCGGGCCGCCGGCCTCCCGGTAGGCGGCGAGGAACCGGGCCCATTCCTCGGGCAGGAGCAGTCCGCAGGCATACCAGGCGGCGGGGCGGGCGAGATCCCAGGCCGGGACGCCGACACCGAGGTCGTCGACGTCTATCAGCAGCCAGGGGCCATCGGGTGCGGGGTGGCGTATGAGCTGGCCGAGGTGGAGGTCGCCGTGGCAGAGGGTGCGGGTGTGCGGCATCGGGGCCTCGGCACGGGCCCAGGCGGGGAGGGTGTCCCAGGCCCGCAGGACGGGGGCGGCGGCGGGATGCGGCCCGGCGTTCCGGAGCTTGTCGATGGCCCGGGCCGCCTTGGCGGGGCCTCGCATGGTGGGCAGGGCGTCGGGGGCGGGGGTGCGGTGGAGCCGGGCGAGGAGGGTGGCGGCCGCTTCCCAGGGCGCGGCGTCCGGGTCGTCCGGGTCCACGGGAGTTCCGTACGGCCAGAACGTCACGAGTCGGCCGTGCAGGTCGGCCGGGGTCGGGGCGAGTGGTGGCAGGAGGATCTCGGGGTTGCGGGCGGCGACCGTGAGCCGGCTGGTCAGTTCGGTGCGGTCGGACTCCGGGGGGTGGGCCTTCGCGACGGTGTCCGCGTGCCGGACGACGATGCCGTCGGGGCGGTCCGCCAGGGTGGCTGCTCCGCAGGGGCAGGACGACGAGCGGGCGTGGGCTGTTGCTCGGGCCTTGGCGGTCAGGTCGGCCAGGAGCGGGGCGGGATTCACGGGGTGAGGGTACGGGCAGGTGGGGGCAGGGCCGTAGGGGGCTGTCGGCTTCAGGTGCTCGGCGTTGGCGCTGGGGGCGGGTGGGTCCGCGGCCCGGCGTGGCGGGGTGCCGCTGCGCCCACCCGTGCCGCCCTGGGGGCACCCCCCAGGCCATTGAGGCACTGGGGGAGGCGCGATTGCCCGCAGCTGAGCCGAGACAGAGCAATGCCGGCGCAGCTCCCCAGC
>NZ_JBHUQX010000789.1:0-1639 GCF_042674225.1 Streptomyces sp. NPDC056948 | reverse complement strand
CCGGGACTTCGGTCCCGGGCCGTGATTTTCGTGATCTATCTCGCAGGTGACGTGAACGGTTCACATACCCCGAAAGGGACGGACCGCAACGGGTGTCACGCCGCCACCGGCTGCTTGGTCTCCGCCGCCGGGGCCGCAGTGCCCTCGCCGGGTGCCGCGGTGGCTCCCGGGGCCTGCTTGCGCATGCCCTTCAGGACGACCACCAGGGCCGTCGTGACGCAGACACCCGCGGCGATGGCGACCAGGTAGAGGAACGGGTTGCCGATCAGCGGGACCACGAAGATGCCGCCGTGCGGAGCGCGCAGGGTGGCGCCGAAGACCATCGACAGGGCACCGGTGATCGCGCCGCCCGCCATGGAGGCCGGGATGACGCGCAGCGGGTCGGCCGCGGCGAACGGGATCGCGCCCTCGGAGATGAAGGAGGCGCCGAGCACCCAGGCGGCCTTGCCGTTCTCGCGCTCGGTCGCGTTAAAGAGCTTGCCGCGCACGGTCGTGGCCAGGGCCATCGCCAGCGGGGGCACCATGCCGGCCGCCATGACCGCCGCCATGATCTTCATCGCGGAGTCGCTGGGGTCGGACACCGCGATACCGGCCGTGGCGAAGGTGTAGGCGACCTTGTTGACGGGGCCGCCGAGGTCGAAGCACATCATCAGGCCGAGGAGGGCACCGAGCAGGATGGCGTTGCTGCCGGACAGGCCGTTCAGCCAGTCGGTCATGCCCTTCTGCGCCTCGGCGATGGGCTTGCCGATGACGACGAACATCAGGAACCCGACGATCGCCGAAGAGATCAGCGGGATCACCACCACCGGCATGATGCCGCGCAGCGCCGGCGGGATGTTCACCTTCTGGATCGCGATCACCACGCCACCGGCGATCAGACCGGCCGCCAGGCCGCCGAGGAAGCCGGCGTTGATGGTCAGGGCGATCGAGCCGCCGACGAAGCCGGGCACGAGTCCGGGCCGGTCGGCCATGCCGTAGGCGATGTAGCCGGCCAGGACCGGGACGAGGAAGCCGAAGGCGACGCCGCCGATCTGGAAGAGCAGGGCCGCCCAGCTGTCGGCCTGCGTCCACAGGAAGTGGTCCATCACCGACGGGGCCTTGTCGACCTTGTAGCCGCCGATCGCGAAGCCGAGGGCGATGAGCAGACCGCCCGCCGCGACGAACGGGACCATGTAACTGACGCCGGACATCAGCCACTTGCGCAGCTTGGTGCCGTAGCCCTCACCGGAGTCGCCGGTGCGCTCGACGGGCGTGGCGCCCGGGGAGCCGGAGGTGACCTCGCCGCGCGCGGCCTTCTCGCGGACCTCGGCGATGAGTTCGGCGGGGCGGTTGATGCCCGCCTTCACACCGACGTCGACGGTCGGCTTGCCGGCGAACCGGTCCTTCTCCCGTACGGAGACGTCGTGGGCGAAGATCACGCCGTCCGCCGCCGCGATGACCTCCGGGTCGAGCCGGGTGAAACCGGCCGAGCCCTGTGTCTCGACAGTGACCTCGACGCCCGCCTCACTGCCGGCGTTCTCCAGCGACTCGGCGGCCATGTAGGTGTGGGCGATGCCGGTGGGACAGGAGGTGACGGCGACGATGCGGAACGGGCGCTCCTCGGGAGCTCCATCGGCCCCGGAGTCGTCGTCAGTGACCG
>NZ_JBHUQX010000788.1:0-1659 GCF_042674225.1 Streptomyces sp. NPDC056948 | reverse complement strand
TCGTGGTGCTCTCCCACGACGCCGGGGGCGACCGCTCGCAGAGTGTGCGGGCCCTGCGGCGCTATCTGCCCGAACTGCTCGACGCCGGCTACCACGTCTCCGTCCCCCGGCGGCATTACGAGTGAAGGGCGCCGTGAGGCTTTCGCCCGCCCGGCCGGGAACGCTCAGCGCACCTCGACCGCGCGGGCGAAGGCCACGACGTTGCCCGCGTAGCCGTTCTGCTGGGAGAAACCGCCGCCGCAGGTGATGACCCGCAGTTCCGCCGCGCCCTTGGACGCGTACACACGGTCGCCCGGGAAGTTGTTCTTCTCGAACACCTCGATGCCGTAGATCTCGAACACGACGGTCTTTCCGTCCTGCCGGGCGACCTCGACGCGGTTTCCCTTCTTCAGGGCGCCGAGCGCGTAGAACACGGCGGGGCCGAGCTGGTTGTCGACATGGCCGACGAGGACCGCGGTGCCCTTCTCGCCGGGGGTGACGGCCCCGGTGAACCAGCCCGCCAGGTTCGGGTCCTCCGGCGGGGGCGCGCCGACCCAGCCGTCCGCGTCCAGGCCCACGGGAATGATCGGCGTGTCGACCTGGATCGCCGGGATCCTGACCCGGTCCGGGAGGGCGTAGGGCAGGGGCTGCACGGTCCCGGCGAAGGCGGCGC
This sequence comes from Streptomyces sp. NPDC056948, assembly GCF_042674225.1. NCBI lineage: Bacteria > Bacillati > Actinomycetota > Actinomycetes > Kitasatosporales > Streptomycetaceae > Streptomyces > Streptomyces sp. NPDC056948. The sequence goes on along the minus strand of NZ_JBHUQX010000788.1, from coordinate 1,007 downwards.
CGGGCACCCGGCCGTCCGTCGCGGCCGCCGTCGCCGGTTGCGGCGGACCCTCGTCGAACTCCCCCGAACCATTCCGGATGAGGGCGAGGCCGGTCAGCAGAACCAGCGCTATCACGCCCCACGGGGCGCGCTTCTTCGGCCGCGCCTCCTCTTCCGCCTGAGCCAGCTCGGACGCAGACATTCGCCATCCCCTCTCGACGCGGCCGTCGCCGTGTCTTTCGCGCATATCAGAACGCTAAGTGCCGCGCACGAAACCGGCGACGGGGCGGGGGCGAACGGGTGGCCCGGGCCCGGAACGGGTGCCCCGGGTATTTCAGGTGCGCCATCCGAGTTGCCGTCGCGAGGAAATTTCTGACGGTCCGTGACCTGCGGCGATATCCGATTGCGTGGATTTCCCGTGGTATCCGCTCTCACCAGGACGGACCATTCCCGAAATGCGGGTCCGGGCAAGGCAACTGACTGTCTTTCTGGGAGGCGCTTTCTCGCCGATCGACCGGGGACGGGTCCCGGGGCGTCTTCCGCGGAGGTTCACATGCGTAACACTCGTGCTCTGGCGGTCGCCGGCGCAGCGGTCGCCGCCCTCGGGCTCTCCGCCCCCGCGGCCGTCGCGTGGGACAGACCGAGCAACATCGTCGCCCTGCCCAGCGTGATCGCCCGCGGCGGTCAGCTGACCATCACGGTCGACGGCTGCCGCAATGGCGGCGTCGCGACCTCCAACGCGTTCTCGCCGACCAGGCTCTCGCCCATCCGCGGCGCCAACGAGACGGCCAGGGGCACCGCCACGATCAACAACAACGCCCGCCCGGGGCCGTACGACATCACGGTCAGGTGCGACGGCAGGACCCTGACCAAGCCGCACGCCTTCACCGTCATCGGCGGTGTCCGCGGCGGTATCGGCGGCAGCAGCACCACCGGTGCGACGCCGACCGACGTGGCCATCGGCGGCGGCCTCGTGACGGCGGCGGCCGTCGGCAGCGGCGTCTTCTGGATGCGCCGCCGGGCCGAGC
>NZ_JBHUQX010000787.1:0-1702 GCF_042674225.1 Streptomyces sp. NPDC056948 | reverse complement strand
CTTCAGCTCCGTCAGCCCCGCGAAGACGGCGGGACCGCGGTCCGTGTCGAGATGCCCGACGGCCACGGCGGTGCCCTGCTCGCCGGGCGAGGCGCCGTGCTGGTACCAGCCGACCAGTTTCGGGTTGTCCTCCGGGGGCGCGGTGAGACGGCGTTCGCGGTCGAGGCCCAGGGGCATGATCGGGGCGTCGATACGGAGGTAGGGGATGAGGAGGCGGGTGGCCCGGCGGGCCGCGGCGGGCCCCCGCCGGGGGGGGGGGGGGGGGGGGGGGGGGGGGGGGGGGGGGGGGGGGGGGGGGGGGGGGGGGGGGTGGGGGGGGAGGGTTCCGGCCGCGGGCCGCTGGGCCGGTGAGGGTCGGCTGCCGGTGGGGGGCTCGGAGGTGCGGGGGCCGAACCCTTGAGCCGGGGCGGTACGGGATGCGGGTGCCGGTGGCGTACGGGTGCCGGGCCCGGGGGCTCCGGAGGGGCCGGGCCCGGCGGGTGGGGAGCCGGTGGAGCGGCCTGGAAGGGCGGGGGTGGCACCGGCGTTGCTCGGCTGAGCAGGGGTGGAGGCGGCGTTGCCCGGCAGGGCGGGGGTGGAGGCGGGGCGGCCGGGCAGGGCGGAGGTGGCAGGGGAAGCGTCCGAGGCGCCGGCCGGGGCGGTGTCGGAGTCACCCGGCAGGGCGTCCGCGGCAGCTTCGGCGGAGCCGGTCGGGAGAGCCGTGACCGTTCCGCCGGGTTCGTCGCCCGGGTCCCAGCAGACATAGAGCAACAGCAACGAGAAGGCCACCGCGATCGTCCGCGCCAGCCGGTAGGCACGCGTCCGGTACCAGGGCCTGCGCGGCCGCCGGGGCCAGGCCGCGGGGCCGAGGCCCCCGGCCCCACCGCGGCCTCCGACACCACCGCCGCCGGCCCCACGGCGGGCTCCGGCCCCACCGGGGGCCCCGGCTCCGGCCGCACGCCGAATTACGGGCTCAGCACCGGAACCCGCCCCCACCCTTCGCCGACCCACCGGAGGGGCGGCAGACCCAGCCCCGGCCCCTCGCCGGGCAGAGGTGGCGACGGATCCGGAACCAGCCCCACGCCGAGCCACCGGACTGGCCACGGATCCTGGCCCGGCCCCACGCCGAGACACCGGGCCGGCCGCAGACCCTGCCCCACGCCGACCCACCGGGACACCACCAGAACCGGACCCGGCCCCACGCCGAGACACCGAGGCGACCGCAGACCCCGCCCCAGCCCCAGCCCCAGCCCCAGCCCCAGGCCACCCCACGGGCCCAGCACCAGAACCGGACCCAACCCCACGCCGAGCGCCCGGCTCAGCCTCAGCCCTCGACCCAACCCCACGCCGCCGCCCCACCGAGCCCGCACCATCACCCGCCCCGGCCCCACGCCGCCCCACCGGAGCGCCGTCAGGCCGGGAACCAGCCCCTCGCCACCCCACCGGCCCACCGTCAGAACCAGACCCAGCCCCACGCCACCCCACCGAACCACCGCCAGAACCAGACCCAGCCCCACGCCACCCCGCCGGACCACCACCAGACCCGGCCCCCGCCCCACGCCGACCCCCCGGCTCAGCCCCAGACCCCATCCCACCCCCACGCCGAAACCCGGGGGCAGCTCCAGAGCCGCCCCCGCCCCGCCCCGCCGAACCCGCACCGCCGCCCGCCCCGGACTCGCGCCGCCCCACAGGAGCGGCGCGATACGCGGAAGGTGTCCTACGC
>NZ_JBHUQX010000786.1:0-1703 GCF_042674225.1 Streptomyces sp. NPDC056948 | reverse complement strand
GCAGGGCGGGAGACTCTCAAGGTCGGACCTCGAGTCTCCCGCCCCGCCGTGCTGTTGCCCTGGCGGCCGTCAGGAACGGTCGTCGCGCCGAGCGGCCTCTTCCTCTGCCTGCTTGGCCTCGACCTCCGGGTCCAGGACCGACTGGCCGCTGCCGTCCACGGAGGACAGCCGGCCCGACTCGGGTACCTCGGTCGCGGCGGGCGGCTCCACCAGCCAGTCCGGGTTGGCCTGCTTGTCCCACCACTTCCAGGCGGCGAAGGCACCACCGGCGAGGGCGCCCAGAATCGCCAGTGTCTTCACGGCACGGCCGGCCCTCGCCCGCCGTTCCTGCTTGCGGACCAGCTTCTGGATCTCCTTCGACGAGACCTGACCACGCAGCGCGGCCAGCGCGGCCACACTCCGGGCGGCGGCCTCGGTCGTGACGGGACCGGCCGCGGCCCTCGCCTGCTCAAGCCTCGGCCGGGAGTAGTCCGCCGCCTGCTTCGCGGCCTTGCGGGTGCGGACGGCGGCTTCTTGGGCGGCCTGGTCGACCTTCGGCGGCACATGCGTACGGGCCTGCTCCAGATACGGCTGCACATGGGCGCCGTACTGAACGCGTGCCTGTCCGGCGGCCTGGGTCACCTTGGGCGCCAGCCGTACGCGTGCCTCGTGTGCGTAGTGCGTAGCCCTGTCCTTGGCCGTGTCGGCGTAGGGCGCCACCACTTCCGCGGCGTGCAGCACGCTGCCCTTCGCCGAACCGGTCGCGGCGCGCACGCTGTCGATGCGGGTCACGGGTTCCTCCTCCTCGGTGGCGTACGGTATTTCGACTTTCCACCCTTTTACGGATCATGCCTCCGGGAGCGCCGCCAGGCATGCGCGGGCGGGCATCCGGGTCACGGGAAACGGCCCCGGGCCATGTCAGGTCGAAAGCCGATCACGTGCAATAGCGGATGAATCGGGGGCAACAGGAGCTTGTCGTCGACAATGCCACGGATCGCTGCCGCGCGCCCCCGCCCCGGGACTACTCGACTGGTTTTCCGCAACCGATCGGCCCTTGTTTCCCCCCGGCGAACGGAGGTCAGGCGACGTGGGGCGCCGTCCATGCGAGGATCAGGGAGTCACGGAAAGACAACGGAAGGCAGGATCGTGGCTGAGCAGCTCTACGCCACCCTGAAGACCAACCACGGCGACATCGAAGTCCGGCTTCTGCCGAACCACGCCCCCAAGACGGTCAAGAACTTCGTCGAGCTCGCCCAGGGCGAGCGGGAGTGGACTCACCCCGAGACCGGGAAGAAGTCCACGGACAGGCTCTACGACGGTACGGTCTTCCACCGGGTGATCAGTGGCTTCATGATCCAGGGCGGTGACCCGCTGGGCAACGGCACCGGCGGTCCCGGCTACCAGTTCGAGGACGAGTTCCACCCGGACCTGCGCTTCGACAAGCCCTACCTGCTGGCGATGGCCAACGCCGGCCCGGGCACCAACGGCTCGCAGTTCTTCGTCACCGTCTCCCCGACGGCGTGGCTGAACCGCAAGCACACCATTTTCGGCGAGGTCACCGACGCGGGCAGCCAGAAGATCGTGGACACCATCGCCGCGATCCAGACGAACCCGCGCACCGACCGCCCGGTGAACGACGTGATCATCGAGTCGGTCGTCATCGAGACGCGCTGAGCACGAAGGCCCCCCACAGGGGAACCAATCGCCCCGCTCATCCGTAAGGA
>NZ_JBHUQX010000785.1:0-1722 GCF_042674225.1 Streptomyces sp. NPDC056948 | reverse complement strand
CCGCGCAGGGACGATCGCGACCGAGGCGGGTTCCGGCGGGACGACCGCGGTGACCGTCCCACCTTCCGGCGCGACGACCGTGGAGAGCGCCGCGACGATCGGGACCGTGGTGGCTTCCGGCGTGATGACAGCCGTGGTCGTGACGACAGCCGTGGTCGTGATGACAGCCGTGGTCGTGACGACAGCCGTGGTCGGGACGACAACCGTGGTCGGGACGACAACCGTGGTGGTGGGTACGGCCGGCGCGACGACCGTGACCGGGGACCGCGCAGGGACGATCGCGACCGAGGCGGGTTCCGGCGGGACGACCGCGGTGACCGTCCCACCTTCCGGCGCGACGACCGTGGAGAGCGCCGCGATGACCGGCGTGACGACCGTCGTGATGGCGACCGCGGAGGGTTCCCGCGGCGTGACGACCGCGGAGAGCGTCGCGACAACCGGGACCGTAACTTCCGTGGTGACGACCGGGACCGCGGTTCCCGTGGCGACGATCGCGACCGTGGTTTCCGGCGTGACGACCGCGGTGGTTTCCGCCGTGACGACAGGCGTGATGACAGGCGTGATGAGCGTCGCGACGAGCGCCGTGGGGACGACCGCGGGGAGCGTGGCGGTTTCCGTCGGGACGACGCCGGTCGAGGCGGGCGTGGTGGCTTCCGTCGCGACGACGCTCCTCGGGGCGAGCGTGGCGAGTTCCGGCGCGACGACCAGCGCGGAGACCGTGGTGATCGCGGCGACCGTGGCGGCTTCCGTGGGCGCGACGACCGTGGTGGGCGTCCGCCGCGGCGGGATGATCGCGATCGCGGCTTCCGGCGCGAGGGCGGTGACCGTGGTGGTTTCCGTGGGCGCGACGACCGGCGAGATGACCGGCGTGGCGCCGGCCGGTTCCGTGAGGAGCGGGAGCGGGACAGGGAGCCGATCAAGCGGCTGCCGATCCCCGAGGACGTCACGGGCGACGAGATCGACAAGGACGTACGGCAGGAACTGCTGAGCCTGCCGAAGACGCTCGCGGACGACGTCGCCAGGAACCTGGTGATGGTCGCCCGGCTCCTCGACGAGGACCCCGAGGGCGCATACGGCTACTCGAGGGTCGCGCTGCGGCTGGCGTCGCGTGTCGCCGCCGTGCGGGAGGCCGCCGGGTTCGCCGCGTACGCCAGCCAGAAGTACGGCGAGGCGCTGGCCGAGTTCCGGGCCGCCAAGCGGATGACCGGGAACATCGATCTGTGGCCCGTCATGGCCGACTGCGAGCGTGGGCTCGGACGGCCGGAGAAGGCGCTGGACATGGCCGGGGCCCCCGAGGTGCACAAGCTCGACAAGGCCGGACAGGTCGAGATGCGGCTCGTCGCCGCCGGTGCGCGGCGCGACATGGAGCAGCTCGACGCGGCCATCGTGACGCTGCAGAGCCCCGAGCTGGCCGCCAACTCCGTGCAGCCGTGGACCGCGCGGCTGCGGTACGCGTACGCCGACGCGCTGCTCGCCGCCGGGCGGGAGAGCGAGGCGCGGGAGTGGTTCGCGAAGGCCGTGGAGGCCGACCGGGACGGCAGCACGGACGCGTCGGACCGGCTCGCCGAGCTGGACGGAGTGGAGTTCGTCGACGTCATCACCGATGACGAGACCGACGGCGATGACGAGACCGACGGCGGGGACTCCTCCTCGGAGGAGGGGGACTCCTCCGAGGAGGAGAAGGACTGACGTCCGGTGGAAGGGGCGGATCCCGGTCGGGAT
>NZ_JBHUQX010000784.1:0-1725 GCF_042674225.1 Streptomyces sp. NPDC056948 | reverse complement strand
GGGTGGGACGCCGTCGGTCGCTTCCGTACTCACTCCTTCACTGCGCCGCCGGTCAGCCCTCGGACGAAGAGGCGCTGAAGGAGCACGAAGCCCAGCACGACGGGGATGGCCGCCATGACGGACCCGGCCATCAACAGGTCCCAGCGAGGCGCGAACTGGTTCTGGAAGCGGGCCAGTCCGACCGGAAGGGTCCGCATCAGCTCGTTGTTGGTGACCAGGCTGGGCCAGGCGAACTCTCCCCACGTCCACATGAACTTGAGCACCGCGACCGTCCCCAGCGCAGCCCATGAACTCGGCAGCAACACGCTCCAGAGTGTGCGCAACCGGCCGGCGCCGTCCATCGCCGCGGCCTCGTCCAGCTGCATCGGCAGGGTGACGAAGTGCTGGCGGAGCAGGAAGATGCCGGCCGGGCTCGCGAGGAACGGGATGATGAGCGCCCAGTAGGTGTCGATCCAGCCGAGGTCGCGCATCATCAGGTAGAGCGGCACCAGGATCACCTGGGTCGGGATCATCAGCGTGGCGAGGATCAGGGTGAGGACGACCTGTCTGCCGCGGAACTTGATCCGGCTCAGCCCGTAGGCGGCGAGCGTGTCGAAGACGAGGTTGCCCGCGACGACCGCCGCCGCGACGAGGAACGAGTTGCCGAACCACTCCCAGAACGGGAACCTCGTGATGACCTCGCGGTACGCGTCGAAGCTCACCGAGGCCGGGACGAGCCGCGCGCTGGTGCCGAGGAGTTCCTCCATGGGCTGGAGTGACGTCAGCACCATCCACAGGACGGGCAGTCCCGCGAAGACGCTGATGAGGCAGAGCCACAGGGCTCTGGGGAGCCCGTCGGCCGGACGACGTGTCATGACTCCTCCCGGGAGGTCAGGCGCAGCCGGATCACCGTGATGAGCAGCAGGATCACGAACAGCACCACCGAGGCCGCCGAGGCGACACCCACGTCGGTGAGCAGCTTGGTGTAGATGAACGTGACGACGGTCAGCGTCGAGGTGCCCGGCCCGCCCTCCGTCATCACCCACACCTGGTCGAAGACCTTGAAGGAGTTGAAGACGAGGAGCAGGAAGACCGCCGCCGCGGCGGGGCGGAGCATGGGCAGGGTGATCGAGCGGAACTGCCGCCAGGGCCCCGCGCGGTCGATGGTGGCCGCTTCGTACAGCTCGGCGGGGATGCGCTGGAGCCCGCCGAGGAGGATCAGCGCGTAGATGCCGAAGTCCTTCCAGACGCTGACCAGCGCCACGGCCGGCAGAGCGAGGTCGTTGTCGAACAGCCAGCGCGCGCCGTCCACGCCGGCAAGGCCGATGAGGGTGTTGATCAGTCCGTGGTCCGGTTCGTAGAGCCACTTCCAGATCAGGCCCGCCACCACCATGGGGATGACGGCCGGCAGGACCGTGATGGTGCGCACGATCCGGGCGGAGGCGAGTTCACGGTTGGCGGCCATCGCGGTGGCCAGGGCCAGGACGTACGTGCCCACCAGGGTGAGGAGGGTGAACACCAGCGTGTTGAGCAGGCTCTCGCGGAAGGTGCCCGGCCCGAGGATCGTGGCGTAGTTCTCGGCGCCGACGAACTGCTTCGGGCCGAGCATGTTCCACCGGTCGGTGCTCAGCAGCATCGACTGGACCATGGGATAGAACGTGAAGCCGAGGATGACCAGCAGGGCGGGGGCCACGGACAGCCAGCCGGCCAGCACCCCGGTGGGCCTGCGCCGGCGGCGCCCGGGGC
>NZ_JBHUQX010000783.1:0-1737 GCF_042674225.1 Streptomyces sp. NPDC056948 | reverse complement strand
GGTTCTCGTTCTCCCGGGCCCCGCGCTGTAGCGAGCGTGTTACGACCGTTACGCCGTCGGCTTCTCCTCCAGGCGCGGGAAGAGCACCGCGCCCTTCGTGACCGTCGCGCCGGCCGGGAGTCCGCCCCACTCGCCGGACTCCTGGACCTTCTGGTCCGCGAGCGCCCCGAGGGACGCCTCGGCGCCGAGCGAGTCCCAGAGCTTCTGCGATGTCTCCGGCATGACCGGGTTGAGCAGGACCGCGAGGGCACGGAGGGACTCGGCCGCCGTGTAGAGGATCGTCGCCAGGCGGGCCTTGCCCTCGTCAGAGGTGTCCTTCGCGACCTTCCACGGCTCCTGCTCCGTGATGTAGCCGTTGACCTGCTTGACGAAGTCGAAGATCGCCAGGATGCCGCCCTGGAAGTCCAGGTCCTCGCCGATCCGGCGGTCCGCCTCCGTGACGGCCTTCGCGAGGCCCTCGTGGACCGCCTTCTCGGCCTCGCCGTCGGCCGTGGACTCCGGCAGTACGCCGCCGAAGTACTTGCCGACCATCGCCGCGACGCGGGACGCCAGGTTGCCGTAGTCGTTCGCCAGCTCGCTGGTGTAGCGGGCGGAGAAGTCCTCCCACGAGAAGGAGCCGTCCTGGCCGAAGGCGATCGCGCGCAGGAAGTACCAGCGGTACGCGTCCACGCCGAAGTGCGAGGTCAGGTCCTGCGGCTTGATGCCGGTCAGGTTCGACTTCGACATCTTCTCGCCGCCGACCATCAGCCAGCCGTTGGCCGCGATCTTGCCGGGCAGGGGGAGCCCCTGTGCCATCAGCATCGCCGGCCAGATCACCGCGTGGAAGCGGAGGATGTCCTTGCCGACCAGGTGGACGTCGGCCGGGAAGGTCTCCTCGAACTTCGCCTGGTTCTCGTTGTAGCCGACCGCCGAGGCGTAGTTCAGCAGGGCGTCGACCCACACGTAGATCACGTGCTTGTCGTCCCACGGGATCGGGATGCCCCAGTCGAACGTGGAACGGGAGATGGAGAGGTCCTGAAGCCCCTGGCGCACGAAGTTCACGACCTCGTTGCGCGCGGACTCGGGCTGGATGAAGCCGGGGTTCGCCTCGTAGTGGGCGAGGAGCTTGTCGCCGTACTCGCTCAGCTTGAAGAAGTAGTTCTCCTCGCTGAGGCTCTCCACGGGCTTCTTGTGGATCGGGCAGAGCTTCTGGCCCGCGTACTCGCCCTCGCCGTCGAGGAGCTCGCCGGGGAGCTTGTACTCCTCACAGCCGACGCAGTACGGGCCCTCGTAGCCGCCCTTGTAGATCTCGTCCTTGTCGTACAGGTCCTGGACGAACTCCTGGACACGGTCCGTGTGCCGCTTCTGCGTGGTGCGGATGAAGTCGTCGTTCGCGATCTCCAGGTGCTCCCAGAGAGGCTTCCACGCCTCCTCGACCAGCTTGTCGGCCCACTGCTGCGGGCTGACGCCGTTCGCGTCCGCGGTGCGCATGATCTTCTGACCGTGCTCGTCCGTGCCGGTGAGGTACCACACCTTCTCGCCACGCTGACGGTGCCAGCGGGAGAGCACGTCGCCTGCGACGGTCGTATAGGCGTGGCCCAGGTGAGGAGCGTCGTTGACGTAGTAAATGGGGGTCGAGACGTAGTACGCCTTCGCCCCCTGCTTCTCGGATCCAGTGGCCGCCATGGTCGAAATCCTACTGGTCCGTCGAAGATCGACTCACACGCGTTTCGGGGGGTGGACAGGGGCGCCGTGCCC
>NZ_JBHUQX010000782.1:0-1741 GCF_042674225.1 Streptomyces sp. NPDC056948 | reverse complement strand
AGGCAACGGTGACGCACCGAGGTCGCTTCGATACTATGCGTGACGATCCTACTCGTGTTCTACGTCGCCTGCGGGTCCCGTGACCCGCCGGGAGGTGCCGACATGCCCTCATCGTTCTCCGCACCCGGATTCGCCGACGAGCTGACCCCCAGTGTCCTCGGCCGCTGGAACCAGGTGGTCGAGGATGAGTTCAAACGCCTCGATCTCGATCACCCAAGCCCGTACTTCACCCTCGAACCCGGCGATCCGGACGCCCAGCGGGTGGCCGTCACCTGGTTCGGGAACCCGGCGGAGCCGGAGTTCTGCTTCGACGAGACGACCGCCCGCAAGCTCTCCGACTGGGGCATCCGCGGACGACGCGCGCTCCACAACGAGTACTGCGAGTACGCGGTCGTGACCGCCCCCGACGCGCAGGGCAACCTGCGCCCCAAGCGCGTCCAGGTGACCACCGAACTGGCCGAGTACTACCAGGTGCTCGCCGAGGACGCACCGGACCTGCTGCGTGACATCGTCACCGACACACTCGGCGGCGAACCTCCCCGCTGGGAGGAGCTCTACGGTCCCGCGGTCGCCAACCCGAAGGTGCTCAGCCCTGTACAGCGCCGGATGGCGTTCGCCCGTCAGATGACCGGCCACGGCGGACACCCCGACCTCCAGGCAGCCGGTGTCCCGGCCGCTCCCGTGGGCTCCCTCAACGCCGTCAACGCCCTCTTCATGGCCCACCCCATCAACGGGCTCGACGACCTCCTCTACATCGTGATGTTCGGCGCCAAGCCCTACGCGCGCCGCACCTCGACCGGCGTGCTGGAGGCGGCCGGACGCGACCAGATCTTCCGCCAGGATCCCGCTCTCGCCGCGCTGGCCTGCCGCAACGCCGACCCGGCCGCCGCGATGGCCGCGGCGGGCGCCGCCTTCGACGGGCGGACCGTATCCATCGCCGATCCCATCGGCATGTACATCCACGCATTCACCTCCGAGGTCTTCCAGTTCCAGGGCGGACCGGTCCCCGATCCTTGGATCCGGCTCAGCCGCGGCCGCCAAGGGCTGCACCAGCGGCTGGAGTTCGGCCCCGGGGACGCGGACCCGCACTTCCTGGACGACATCACCGTGATCGAGGGCGAGGCAGAAGACCCGCTCACCGGCGGCTATCAAGTCGTACGCCATGTCCAGGTGGGCCCCGTCGCCGCGCTGGGCGCTCCCAAGGACGTCCCGCCGGGCGACTTCGTGGTCCTGCCCGATCCGCCCGGTCCGATCCACTGCCGCGACGCGAGCGTGTGCAGCGATGTCGTACGACCGCTGAAAGAGGCGTTCGAGGCGGCCGCCGGACAACCCGCCCAGCCCGCGGGTCTCCGCGGCCGACGATGAGTACCCTCCAGGACGGGATCTACCACGCACCCGGCCGCCGCCCACCCAGACACCTCGCACTGGTGTTCCTGCGCGCCGACCCCGCGGCGGACTCCGCCGTCGTGGACGACGCGCTGCGCGAGGTGACGGGGATGCTGGGCGACCTCGCCGAAGGACGCGTCGACGAGCTGCCCGGCCACCCGGTTCCGACCGGCGATCTGGAGTTCCTCCTCGGCTTCGGCCCCAAGGCCTTCGCCATCCCCGGCGCCCGCCTCCCGAGCCCCGCCGCGCTCGGCCCGCGCTATCGCTTCCGCTCCCCGCTGCCCACCGGCGGCGGGCCCGTACTCGTCGGCGCGGGCCTCGCGTACGCCTCGGACGTCGTCCGCAACAACGCCAC
>NZ_JBHUQX010000781.1:0-1742 GCF_042674225.1 Streptomyces sp. NPDC056948 | reverse complement strand
GGCCCCCTCCGGCCGCACCCCACGCGTCCCCCGAGTCGGCCGTCCCGCCGGTCCGGTCGTGCAAGATCCTTCCGCGCCAGTCTTGTGCAGCCGGACCGCCGAAGGGAACATCCGCCTGATGCCGATCTTCGACGGATTGATAGCGGAACGCCTATCAATGGAGGCCGGCGAAATTCGCTGGGGCGCCTGTCTCCCGCCCCATACCCTCGCGACATGCCACGACCCCACGGATTCAGCTACGAGCAGCACGGCGGCGGAACCGTCCGCATCACCCACCACGGCCGCCCCGCCACCACCCTGAACGGCCCCCGGGCCGCCCAGTTCCTCGCCGAGGTCGAGACCTCCGACCCCCAGCTCGTCATGGCACGCTGGACCGGCAACTACAAGCGGGGCAACGAACGCACCGCACGCGATCATCCCCGCAATCGCCGTTGACCCGATTGGACTCAAGGTAAGGGAACGGCAAAACCGCCTCGCTCGTTCACCCGGCATGACAGCTATGACCCCCGGCTCGAACATCCCCCTGTCCGCCGCCCGCGTGACGGTGGACGTCGCCGCCCCGGTGCGGCTCGACGTATCGGGCCTGCTGCTCACCGCCGACGGCAAGGTGCGCTCCGACGACGACTTCATCTTCTACAACCAGCCGTCGGGCCCGGGCGTGACGTACCGCTCCGGCGGCGGCACCGCGCCCGACGCGATCATGGTCGACACAGCGGCCGTTCCCCCCGGCATCGAGAAGATCATCGTCACCGCCAGCCCGGATGCCGCGGGCCAGACCTTCCAGGGCGTCGAACCGACCGCCACGATCCGCAACGCGGACGACAGCTCCGTCCTGGCCTCGTTCACACCTCCGCAGCTCGGCAGCGAGACGGCCCTGGTGATCGTGGAGGTCTATCTGCGCAACGGCCAGTGGAAGGCCCGCGCGGTCGGCCAGGGATACTCCAACGGCCTCGCGGGCATCGCCACGGACTTCGGTGTCACGGTGGAGGAACCGGCCGCCGCGGCCCAGCCGGTGCCCCCGCCGCCGGCCCCGATGCAGCCGCCGGTCGCCCCGCCGGCCCCGCCCGTCACCACGCCCGCGGCACCCCCGGCCCCGGCCACGCCTCCCCCGCCCCCGCCCGCGGCCGCGGCCGGCACCGGGAAGATCAACCTCGACAAGGGCCGCATCAACCTCCAGAAGAACCAGACCGTCTCCCTCGTCAAGGGCGGCCGCCCCCTGCTCTCGCAGGTCAAGATGGGCCTCGGCTGGGAGCCGGCGTACCGCGGCAAGGACATCGACCTCGACGCCTCGGTCATCGCCTACGGGCCGCAGCGCAACCACATCGACAGCTGCTACTTCGGCAAGCTCCAGATCGTGGGCGGCGCGATCAAGCACTCCGGCGACAACCTCACGGGTGAGGGCGGCGGGGACGACGAAGTGATCATGGTCGACCTCGGCCGGCTGCCGCAGGAGGTCACCGGCCTGGTCTTCACGGTCAACTCCTTCTCCGGCCAGAAGTTCACAGAGGTCGCCAAGGCCTACTGCCGCCTCCTGGACGGCACGACGGGCGAGGAACTGGTCCGCTTCGACCTCACCAGCGCCGAGCCGCAGACCGGCGTGATGATGGCCAAGCTGATCCGCCAGTTCTCCGGCGAGTGGGACATGACAGCGATGGGCGACTTCGTGAAGTCCCGCACGGTCAGGGGCATGGTCAAGCCGGCAGCCCAGTCCTTGTAAAAAGCAGTTCCCCGCGCCCCTGAAG
>NZ_JBHUQX010000780.1:0-1749 GCF_042674225.1 Streptomyces sp. NPDC056948 | reverse complement strand
TTGGTTTTTTTTTAAAGTCTGGTGGGCTGGTTTTTTTTTTAAGCACCCCGCCCGGGCCGGGGTCGTGGCCCCCCGCGGGGCCCTGCGCGCGGCGGCCGCGGCTTCGAGCTGAGCCTTCTTCTCCTCACTCGGGTCCACGAAGATCTCACCTGTGCTGCCGTCGACGGCGATCATCGTGCCTTCGGCGAGCTCACCGGCACCCGGCAGAGCCACCACGGCCGGCACCCCGAGCGCCCGCGCCAGAATCGCGCTGTGGCTGGTCGGACCGCCCTCCTCGGTGACGAAGCCGAGCACCAGAGTCGGGTCCAGCAGCGCGGTGTCGGCAGGGGCGAGGTCACGTGCGACAAGGACGTAGGGCTCGTCGCTGTCGGGGACACCCGGCATCGGCACGCCCAGCAGACGGGCGACGATTCGATTCCGCACGTCGTCGAGGTCGGCCACGCGGCCGGCGAGGTATTCACCGGCATTTGCCAGCAGCTCGCGGTACGCGGCGAATGCGTCGTACACCCCGCGCTCGGCCGTGCTGCCGACGGCGATCCGCCGTTCCACGTCGGCCATCAGCTCGGGGTCCTGGGCCATCATGGCCTGCGCCTCGAGCACCGCCTGGGCTTCGCCGCCCGCCAGATTGCCGCGTGCCATCAGGTCGGCCGCCACAGCCTCCACGGCCTTGCGGGCGCGCCCCTGTTCACGCTCCGCCTCGTCCGCCGGGATCTGCTTCGCAGGCGGCTCGAGCACCGCCGTTCCCATATGCCGAACCTCGCCGATCGCCACACCGTGGCTCACGCCGACGCCTCGCAGCGTTGTCTCCATCTCACCCGTCTCCGATAGTGCGGCGGCTCCCGCCGCCGTGTTGGTTGTCCTGTTCGCCGTCATACGACGGCACTGGCGTCACTTCCAGAGGAAGAGACTGTCGCCGGCCTTCACATCGCCGTCGATACGAAGATCGGAGAGGGCTTCGGCCGTGGCCTCCAGCGCCACGATCGGGCAGATCGCGGACTTGCCGGCGGCCTCGACGGCAACCGGGTTCCAGCGCACGATGCCCTGACCTCGCCTGACGGTGTCGCCCTTGTTCACGAGCAGCTCGAAACCCTCGCCGTTGAGCTGCACGGTGTCGATACCGAGGTGCGTGAGCACACCGTGTCCGCTCTCGTCGACGACGACGAACGCGTGCGGGTGCAGGGAGACGATGACGCCGTCCACGGGAGAGACGGCCTCGGAAGGCTCACGTACGGGGTCGATCGCTGTGCCCGGGCCGACCATGGCCCCGGAGAAGACGGGATCCGGCACGGCTGCCAGTCCGATGGCGCGTCCTGCAAGCGGGGACGTCACGGTGGTCATGGGAAGCCTCCCAGGGGTGGAGATCGTTATGGGCCGTCCCTGTCGGTACCGGACGGCACACTGTTCAGCAGGGTATGTCACCTGAAGTGCCGGTTCCGTGCGGGCACTCCAGAGTGGTCTAGACCATACCGCAAATCGATTTGCACGCGCTCTGCGGCCGCGTGTACAGTCGTACTCCTGCCTGGGGCTGAGCGACACAACCTCGTGTCCTTGCCTGGCAGCACCCAAACTTGTCAGATCCTATCTCGGGGTCATCTTCTGCATGTCTGCAGGACGGTGGTCAGGGAGTCGGAAAAACACTGATAGAGTTTGGAGCACCGAAGGGAAGCCCGGAGGAAAGCCCGAGAGGGTGAGTACAAAGGAAGCGACCGTTCCTTGAGAACTCAACAGCGTGCCAAAAGTCAACGCCAG
>NZ_JBHUQX010000779.1:0-1752 GCF_042674225.1 Streptomyces sp. NPDC056948 | reverse complement strand
AACAGCACGGTCGGGTCGAGGTTGCCCTGGAGCGCCTTGCCGGGGCCGACGCGGCGGACGGCCTCGTCCAGCGGCACACGCCAGTCGACGCCGACGACGTCCGCGCCGGCCTCGCCCATGAGGCCCAGCAGTTCGCCGGTGCCGACGCCGAAGTGGATGCGCGGGACGCCGTAGCCGGCCACGGCCTCGAAGACCTTCGCCGAGGCGGGCAGTACCGAGCGCCGATAGTCGACGGGGGCCAGGGCGCCGGCCCAGGAGTCGAAGAGCTGGACCGCGGAGGCGCCCGCCTCGATCTGCACCTTCAGGAAGGCGGTCGTGATCTCCGCGAGGCGGTCGAGCAGGTCGGCCCACAGCTCGGGGTCGCCGTACATCATCGCCTTGGCGTTCTCGTACGTGCGGGACGGGCCGCCCTCGACGAGGTAGCTGGCGAGGGTGAACGGAGCGCCGGCGAAGCCGATGAGGGGCGTGGCGCCGAGCTCGCGCGTCAGCAGGCCGATGGCCTCGGTGACGTAGGAGACGTCCTCGGGGGTCAGATCGCGGAGCTGCGCGAGGTCCGCGCGAGTGCGGATCGGGCGCTCGACGACCGGGCCGACGCCGGGCTTGATGTCGAGGTCGATTCCGATGGCCTTGAGCGGGACGACGATGTCGCTGAAGTAGATCGCCGCGTCCACGTCGTGCCGGCGCACCGGCTGGAGCGTGATCTCGGTGACCAGTTCGGGCCGCATGCAGGACTCGAGCATCGGAATGCCCTCGCGCACCTTGCGGTACTCCGGCAGTGAGCGCCCCGCCTGCCGCATGAACCACACCGGAGTGTGCGGCACGGGCTCGCGCCGGCAGGCCTTGAGGAAGGCTGAGTCGTACGTGACGGACGGCTGCTGGGCCCGGGGGGCGTCGTTGGCACTCACGGGGCCAAGTTTCGCACGCCGTCAAGGAGCGCGATTCAGCCCCTGGAGCGGCGCGGGGTGTCTAGCCCGGCACGCGGGGCCCGGTCCCCGTAACCTTCCCGCATGGCTGCGGCTCAGGGACGACTGTCGGACGGCGCTGGCGGAATGGACGAAGCGAAGGACACCGAGAACGACCGGAGGGAGGCGGACACCGCCCCGCTGCCCTTCCGGTCCGCCGTCGACGCGCTCAGGACGGCGCGGCTGCGGCCCCAGATCGAGATCGAGCCGACGCGCCCGCCGCAGCGGCTCGCCCCCTACACCTACGCGCTGGAGGCGGCGGTCGTCGACGGCGACCAGGATCTGGCCGACGGCCGGCTGGTGCTGCTGCACGACCCGGCGGGGCACGAGGCCTGGCAGGGCACGTTCCGGCTGGTGACGCTGGTGCGCGCGGAGCTGGAGCCGGAGATGGCGGCTGACCCGCTGCTGCCGGAGGTGTGCTGGTCCTGGCTGACCGGCGCGCTCCAGGCGCGCGGGCTGGCGTGCGGGGAGCCGAGCGGCACCGTCACGCGTGCGAGTTCGCACTACTTCGGCGGTCTGTCCGCGCGCCCGGCCGCCTCGCAGATCGAGATCCGTGCGTCGTGGACGCCGCGCGAGGGCCTGGGCGACGTTCCGGACACGGCCGCGCACCTGTCGGCCTGGTGCGATCTGCTCGCCCAGGTCGCGGGACTGCCGCCGGCCGGGCCCGGCGACGCGTCGGTGGTGACCCTGCCGCAGCGGCGGGGACCCCAGTCCCGCTGACCGCGGGCCCGCTGATCGACCCCTGACCGCCCCGCACTGATCGACCTTGTGCGGGGCGGTCAGCCATGTC
>NZ_JBHUQX010000778.1:0-1759 GCF_042674225.1 Streptomyces sp. NPDC056948 | reverse complement strand
CGGCGGTCGTTGGGGCGGTCTTCGTCGCGACGGCGGTCGTCGTCCCGTCGGCGGTCGTTCCTGCGGTCGTCGTCACGCCGGCGGTCGTCCGTGCGACGGCCGCCCGGACGCGTGTCCTTCGGGTCGCGGTCGCGGTCGCTGTCGTTCCGGTCGCGGCGGCGGTCCGGGCGGACCGTGTCGCGGGCCGGGCCGCGGCGGGTCGGGGTGTCGCGGCGGGCGTCCCTGTCGTCGTCCTTCAGGCGGCGGTCCGCGTCCCGCATGCGCTTGCGGGCGGCGTTCACCTCGCGGCCCTCGTCGCGGCGTTCGTCGTCGCGGCGCTTCTTCGGGCGGGTGGTGTGTGCGGGGCGGCGCTTCTTCTCCGGGGTGGAGCGCTTGCCGGGGCGGGGCTTCGACGGGGGGCGGGAGGTCTTGTCCGGGGACGGCTTGCGGGGCGCCGCCGGGCGGTCGGTGGGCCTGTCGTCCGTGCGGTCGGCGGGGCGGTCCGGGGCCGGGGTGCGGTCGTCGGTCGGGGCCGGGTGTTCGTCCTTGGGCTTGGTGGGGGCATCCGGCTTGTCGTCGGCGGGGCCCGGCTTGTTCTTCTTCGTGCGGAGGTTCTTGAGCATGTCACCGAGCCGTTCGGCCACCTTGCCCATGAAGCGCCCGACGCCCTCGATGAGGAACTCGTAGACCAGCTCCAGCAGCGCCACGACTCCCGCCGCGACCGCCTTCGCGAACGGCAGCGCGCCGTTGCCGCTCTTGACGGACTTGAGGAAGTCCATGAACAGGCCGAAGGCGGCGAGGATCTCGCTGAGGGCGCCCCACGCGGTCTGCAGGGCGTCGATGATCGCCATGACCCAGCCGGCGCCGGGGATGAGCTTGGCGACGACCTTCTCGACGACCATGACGCCGATGATGACGGGGAGTTGGGGAAGGGCCTCGTCCCAGGCCATCTGCGCCATCTGCTCGACGGTGACCCCGCCGGAGATCAGCTCCTGGAAGTCCTCCATCGGGACGCCGATGATCTCCTGGACCTTCTGGTTGAACCAGGCCCTGACCGCGGTCTTGATCTCCTCGAAGAGATGATCCTTGGCGCCCGTCTCCGCGGCGGCACCGGCCTTGCTGATCCAGTCGCCCGGGTCGGAGACGATGTCGTTGAAGATGGCCGCCCACTCACCGAGCGCGGCGACCGCGGCGGCACCGAACTCCAGCGCGCCGACGGTGACCGTCTCCGCGATGTCGACCGCCGCCAGCAGGCCGCCTTCCAGCGCGTCGAGACCGGCCAGGAGTGCGCCGCACAGGCCGTCGAGGAGCTTGCCGGCGACCTCCTTGAGCGCGTCGGCGAACTCGTTGACCTTCTGTACCGCCCAGTCGCGCGCGCCGTCGATGGTGTTGCGCCACTTGTCGCGCATCGCCGGGTAGTCGGCGAGGAGCTCGTCGCCGAGGGCGATCAGCGCGTCGGCGAAGGTGTTGATCTGGTCGATGACCCAGTTGCGGGCGTCGTCGATGAGCTTGAAGACCTGCTGCTTGAACTTGTCGATGAGGTCGGTGACGACCTGACGGGCCTTCTCGAAGACGCTCTTGATGGCGTTCTTGAGCTTCTCGAAGAACTCCTTGAGCTTCTCGATGGCCTCTTCTAGCCAGTTGTCGGCGTCGTCCTTGCCGTCATCCTGCTTTTTCTCCGCCTCCTTCTCGGCGTTGGTCTGCTCGTCGTCGATCTGCTTGTTGTCGTCCTCGGTCCGCTTGTCGACGTCCTTGTCGGTGTCCTCCTCCTTCTTCTTGA
>NZ_JBHUQX010000777.1:0-1764 GCF_042674225.1 Streptomyces sp. NPDC056948 | reverse complement strand
AAGTCTAACAGACACGCTCCTGCTCGTCCTCGCATTAATTACAGAACACCTTGTGCTTGGCGGCACCCTTCTCACCGTCGAAGTTCCAGAACAGCTTGTAGTGCCCGTCGGGCAGCGACAGGTCCTCCGAACGGCCGTGACCCTTGCCGTCCAGGGTCAGCGAGCCGGAGTCCACCGTCTCCCCCTTGTTCTCACTCGGGGGAATGGCGTCGATGCGCCAGTCGACCTGCTGACCACCGTCGAAACCGAAGGCGTCCAGGTAGAAGGCGCACACATGCGGCTCGTTGCGGCGCAGCTCCTCGCCCGTCGAGGCGTCATGGATCTTGACCGTGCCGTTGTCACCGGGAGGGGTGGCGTGGGCGGCCGGAGCGAGCAGAAGGACCGCGGAAGCGGCGGCGGACACAGCGCCGACGCGGGAGAGGGTTCGCATCGAGAATTCGTCCATCTTCGAGAAGTGACCGGGAAGATGTGGAGGGGGCGGCTCAGCTTCCAGCCTCGTCCGAAGCCACGTCAATCACGAACACACAACGCTCTGCCCCTCCGCAGGCGAGGGGAACGCCGGAGAACCCCTCAGACGACCACGAAAGCCGCCGTCAGCAACGCCACCCCCGACAGCGCCATCACCCACGCCACCCGCGTCCGCAGCAACCCGCCCGCCACCACGACCGACGCCAGCAACAGCGCACCACCCAGCGGAATCCACGCGTACACAATCCCCGCAGGGCCCGAACGGACCGCGTCATCACTGCCGGGCTTCAGGACCACCGTGTAGGTCCGGCCCTTCTCCACCGCGACCGACTTCGCCAGCTCGACCCTCGGCCGCGGCTGCGCACCCTCCGACAACGGCGTGAACGCACCCGAGCACATGTCCGGCCCGCACCGCGTCACATCGACCGTGCCGCTCTCCCGGCCCTTCGTCAGCATCACATGCTGCGCCGTACCCCACGACGCCCACACACCCGCGATCAGGATCAGCGCGGCGACCGTACCCATCGCCGCGAACCGTCCGAACCGCAGCACGGCATGAGAGCTCTGGTGAGAAGCGGCGGCAGTGGGGGGCATGGCCGGGATCATTGGCCATACCCGCACGGCCGGTCAACTCCCAGGGTGACAAGTCAGGAGTTGTACGTACTCTGCGCCCGCTCCAGCCCCTCGATCACCAGACACTCCACCGCGTCCGCCGCCCGGTCCACGAAGTAGTCCAGCTCCTTGCGCTCCGCCGACGAGAAATCCTTCAGCACGAAGTCCGCCACCGGCATCCGCCCCGGCGGCCGGCCGATCCCGAACCGCACCCGGTGATAATCCGCCCCGAACGCCTTCGTCATCGACTTCAACCCGTTGTGCCCGTTGTCCCCGCCGCCCAGCTTCAGCCGCAACGTCCCGTGATCGATGTCCAACTCATCATGAATCGCCACCACATGGGCGACCGGAACCTTGTAGAAGTCCCGCAGCGCGTTCACCGGCCCGCCCGACAGATTCATGTACGACATCGGCTTCGCCAGAATCACCCGACGGTTCGCCGGCCCAGGCGGCCCGATCCGCCCCTCGATCACCTGCGCCTGCGCCTTCCCCGCCCGCTTGAACCTCCCCCCGATGCGATCCGCCAGCAGATCGGCCACCATGAAACCCACGTTGTGCCGGTTACCCGCATACTCCGGCCCCGGATTGCCCAGCCCCACGATCAGCCAGGGAGCGGCGGCATCGGTCGTCACGTCCATGTCTCCTTCATACGCGTCGGCCGCTGCTCCGCACCGGAACAGCGGC
>NZ_JBHUQX010000776.1:0-1769 GCF_042674225.1 Streptomyces sp. NPDC056948 | reverse complement strand
CCCGTCAGGCGTTGCCTCAGCTCTTGATGTCGCCGATCTTCGGCGCGGGCTCGTTCTTGTAGTTCGCCGGGCCGAGGTTCTTGTCCACGGCCTTCTGCCAGGCGCCGTCGGCGACCATGGCCTCGAGGGCCTTGTTGACGTCGGCCTTGAGGTCGCTGCCCTTCTTGACGCCGATGCCGTAGTTCTCGTTGGTCAGCTTGAAGCCGCCGAGCTTGAACTTGCCCTTGAACTGCGACTGGGCGGCGTAACCCGCGAGGATGGAGTCGTCGGTGGTCAGCGCGTCGACGGCACCGTTCTGCAGGCCGGGCAGGCAGGCGGAGTACGTCGGGTACGGCTGCAGCTGCGCCTTCGGCGCCAGCTTCTCCTTGACGTTCTGCGCCGAGGTGGAGCCGGTCACCGAGCAGAGCTTGGCGTTGTTCAGGTCCTTTGGCGACTTGATCTTGTTGTCATCGGCGCGGACCAGCACATCCTGGTGCGCCAGCAGGTACGGGCCGGCGAAGTCGACCTTCTCCTGGCGCTCCGGGGTGATCGAGTAGGTCGCGGCGATGAAGTCGACGTCACCACGCTGCAGCATGGTCTCGCGGTCGGCGCTCTTCGCTTCCTTCCACTCGATCTGGTCCGCGTTGTAACCGAGCTTCTTCGCGACGTACGTGGCGACGTCGACGTCGAAGCCGGCGTAACCCTGCGGCGTCTTCTGGCCGAGGCCGGGCTGGTCGAACTTGATGCCGACAGTGATCGTCTTGCCACCGTCGGAGCCGGAATCGCCGCCCGTGCTGTTGTTGCCGCCGCACGCGGTGGCGGTGAGGGCGAGGGCGAAGATGGTGGCCGAGGCGGCGGTGACCTTGCGGAGCTTCATGATGGACATCCTTTGGCTGGTGAAGAGATGCGGGCCGTCAGGGCGTGCGACGCGGGGCGCGTCGCACGCGGAGTGCGCCGTCAGTGGTGCAGGATCTTCGACAGGAAGTCCTTGGCACGGTCACTACGCGGGTTGCTGAAGAACTGGTCGGGCGCAGCCTCCTCGACGATTCGGCCGTCCGCCATGAACACCACGCGGTTTGCAGCCGATCGTGCGAAGCCCATCTCATGGGTGACGACGATCATGGTCATGCCGTCGCGGGCGAGCTGCTGCATGACCTCCAGCACCTCGTTGATCATCTCGGGGTCGAGCGCGGAGGTCGGCTCGTCGAAGAGCATGACCTTCGGCTCCATGGCCAGCGCCCGCGCGATCGCGACGCGCTGCTGCTGGCCGCCGGAGAGCTGTGCGGGGTACTTCTCGGCCTGTGCGCCCACACCGACCCGGTCGAGCAGGGCACGAGCCCGCTCCTCGGCCGCCTTCTTGTCCTTCTTGCGGACCTTGATCTGGCCGAGCATCACGTTCTCGAGCACGGTCTTGTGCGCGAAGAGGTTGAAGGACTGGAAGACCATTCCGACATCGGCCCGGAGCTTGGCCAGCTCCTTGCCCTCGTGGGGCAGCGGCTTGCCGTCGATCGTGATCGTGCCGGAGTCGGTCGTCTCCAGGCGGTTGATGGTGCGGCACAGGGTGGACTTTCCGGACCCGGAGGGCCCGATGACCACGACGACTTCGCCGCGGGCGATCGTCATGTCGATGTCCTGGAGTACGTGCAACGCGCCGAAGTGCTTGTTGACGCTCTTCAGGACGACCAGTTCGCCGGTCGCGGCCACATCTTCCTTGGCCACCGATACTTCGGTCATCGCTCTCAGGCTCCGTCCTCCTCGGTTTCGGAGGACAGTAGTAACCCTCTACGACC
>NZ_JBHUQX010000775.1:0-1770 GCF_042674225.1 Streptomyces sp. NPDC056948 | reverse complement strand
ACCGAGGGCTGTTCGACGGCGACGGCCTGCGGCGCGGTGAGCACGGCGGCGGTCAGGACGGTCGCGGAGGCGGCGGCACGCAGAGCAGTTCTGAGACGAGACATGACAAACAGACGCTTTCTGTCGGGCGCGGGGACGCAGACCGGGTGACTGGAAATGATCGACTGAGCCAATGGCCAGATCACTTTACGGTCGGGTTTGATCGACATCGTCAAGTGATGAGTAAGTGGCCGGAATTGGCCGGATGGAAGCGCTTTCAAGCGGAACGGCCGGGAGCGCCGGGAAGCCGTGGCTGATACTGAGCCCCGATGAGACCCGGATCCCGAAGCGGAAGAGCGAGTCCGCCGCCGCACCCGGCCGGAAATGGCCGGTTCGCTTCGGTCAGGCCTCCGACTCCGCAAGCCGCAGCGTCCGCTCCGCCAGCTCGCTGATCCGCACCCCGTCGAAGCCGAACACCGCACTGCGGACCGTGTCCTCCAGCGGGGCCTTCCAGTGGTCCGGGATGGCGGCCGCCCCGCCGAACACGCCCGCCACCGAACCCGCGGTCGCGCCGTTGGAGTCGGTGTCCAGACCGCCGCGGACGGTCAGGGTGATGGTGCGCGTGAAGTCGCCGTCGCCGTAGAGCAGGCCGGCGGTCAGGACGGCGGCATTCGGAACGGTGTGGATCCAGCCCATCCCCACGGTCTCCTCGGCGATCGTGGTGAGCGTGTCCTCCCAGGACATCCGGGTGTCGTGCAGGGAGACCACCCGGCGCACCGTGCGGGCCAGGCGGCTGCTCGCCGGGATCACGGTCAGGGCCTGGTCGACGGCATGCCGCACGGTGGGTGCCGTGAACGCCGCCGAGATCAGCGCCGCCGCCCACATCGCCCCGTAGACCCCGTTGCCGGTGTGCGACAGCACCGCGTCCCGCCGGGCCAGCGAGGCGGCCCGGCGCGGCACCCCCGGGCAGGTCCAGCCGTAGATGTCGGCCCTGATCAGCGCCCCGATCCACTCCTGGTACGGATTGTCGTACGTCGCCGTCAGCGGCGGCTTGAGCCCGCCGGCCAGGTTGCGGTACGCGGCCCGCTCGGCGGTGAACGTCTGGAGGTACGGCAGCCGCAGCAGCCACAGGTCGCCGACCTGCTCGGTGCTGAAGCCGAAGCCGTGGGTCTCCAGCAGGTGGAGGCCGAGGATCGCGTAATCGACGTCGTCGTCTCGGCAACTGCCGTGGATCCGGCCGCGCACACACTGGCGCCACTCGGGCCGCAGCGCCCTCTCGTCGTCGCCGACGGGCTCGGGCAGGTAGTCGGTCAGGGGGAGGGCAGCGGCCTGTCTGAGGTAGCGGTCGATGCGGTCGCGTGTCCAGACCTCGCCCTGTTCGACCGGTTTGCCGAGCATGTTTCCCGCGATGCGGCCCAGCCAGCCGCCGAGGATGCGGTCGGCGAGCGCTGCTTCGGTGTCGACGAGGGTCATGGTTACGGTCTACCCGTTTCCGCGGGATCGCCCGAGGGGTGGGGCACCGGTCCAGGAGTCGGGCAGATGCTGACGGCCGGGGCGTCCTCCGGTTAAGGTCACAGCGGCGCGACTGGCCCTGACGTGCGTGAGGGCCCGGAGAGCAAGGGGAGTGCAAGTGGCGGACGCTGCAGTGAGCGGTACCCGAACGACGCAGCGGGTGCTCGTCGCCGCGGACAAGTTCAAGGGGTCGCTGACGGCCGTCGAGGTCGCCGAGCGGGTGACGGCCGGGCTGCGCCGGGCCGTGCCGCACCTCGAGGTCGCGGCGCTGCCCGTGGC
>NZ_JBHUQX010000774.1:0-1771 GCF_042674225.1 Streptomyces sp. NPDC056948 | reverse complement strand
CTGTCCCTGGACATCGACGGCAAGAACGAGCTGGCGATCCCGAAGGCCGTCCAGCGTGACGCCATCAAGGGTTACCTGGTCCACGTCGACCCGACGGTGTCTCGGGTCGGGCGCTTCGCTGTGTACGGGGTCAGGCCCGTGACCGGTGTGCCACATACGCCAGCGTGCCCAGCACCAGGCGGGCCTCCGGCGCCCCGGACGCCGAGTCCAGGGCGGGGGAGCGCAGCCAGCGCACCGGGCCGAGACCGCCACGGTCGGAGGGCGGCGCCGTGATGTGCGTACCGGGACCGAGGCCGCGCAGGTCGAGGGAGGCGGCGTCGTCCCAGCCCATGCGGTAGAGCAGGCCGGGCAGATCGGCGGCGGCGCCGGGGGCGACGAAGAAGTGGGCGCGGCCGTCCGGGGTCGCCGCGACCGGGCCGACGGGCAGGCCCATGCGCTCCAGCCGGGCCAGCGCACGGCAGCCGGCGGGTTCGGCCACCTCGATGACGTCGAACGCCCGCCCGACCGGCAGCATCACCGAGGCGCCGGGGAACTCGCCCCAGGACTCGGTCACGTCGCCCAGCGTCGCCCCGGCGGGGATCACGGGCGCGAAGTCCAGCGGATGCGCACCCGGCGCCGGGCAGTCGCGGCGGCCGCAGGAGCAGGCGCCCGCCGAGGCCCGGGCGCCCGGCACCACGTCCCAGCCCCACAGCCCGGTGTACTCGGCCACGGCGGTGCCGTCCGACGTGCGGCCGCGGCGGCGCGAGCCGGACCGGATGTCGCGCATGCCCCGGCTGATGCCGATCGTGAAGCCCATGCCCCCTCCAACGGGTCCGACGCACCGGTGGTTACGCAGCGGTCGCTCTGCGTGACTCTCTGTTTCCGCCTTCCCGAGCGGCGTTCCGTTCACTCAGCGCCCGGAAGTGCCCAGGGTGGTGCGCTAGACGACACGCGCCCCTCGGTGCATCGCTGCACCCGCTCCTGGTTGTGCTGTGTCAAGTGAATCGCGAGGAGGCGTACGTGAGTTCATTCGAAGGGGTGGCGAATGGTGGCGTTTCCGTGTGAGCCGTGGCTGGACGGGTGATCGTAGGATTACTTTGTGTGCACGAGTCCTGGGGGCACATGCACTCGTGGGTATGCCGGAGGCAAGTCGATATTCAGTTCGACGGGTGACAAGGGCCGGACGGACGGCCGTACGAACCGGCATGCTGATAGGGCTTGGCGCACTCGGCGACAAGTGGTCTCAGGGATGGGGGCGTTCCAGTGAGCGGCAACGGCGGAAGCGGAACGAACGCGACGCACGCTGACAAGCGCCCGAACGAGCTGCTCACTTCCTGGTTCGTGCGCAGCGGCTGGTCCAAGGGCGAGCTCGCCCGCCAGGTCAACCGCCGGGCACGCCAGCTCGGCGCCAACCACATCTCCACGGACACCTCGCGCGTCCGCCGCTGGCTCGACGGCGAGAACCCCCGCGAGCCGATCCCCAGGATCCTGTCCGAGCTGTTCTCGGAACGTTTCGGTGTCGTCGTCTCCGTCGAGGACCTGGGGCTGCGCACCGCGCGCCAGTCACCCTCCGCGACCGGCGTCGACCTGCCCTGGACGGGCCCGCAGACCGTGGCCCTGCTCAGCGAGTTCTCGCGCAGCGACCTGATGCTGGCGCGGCGCGGCTTCCTCGGGAGCTCGCTGGTCCTGTCTGCGGGCCCGGCCCTCATCGAGCCCATGCAGCGCTGGCTCGTCCCCTCGCCCCCGGCCCAGCGGTCGGAGCCCGAGCCCGGCCCCGGGCGCGCCCGGGGCC
>NZ_JBHUQX010000773.1:0-1807 GCF_042674225.1 Streptomyces sp. NPDC056948 | reverse complement strand
GGCTGGACGCCTTCGACCTGACCACGGTCAGCCAGAACGCCGAGGAGCAGGCCCGGCAGGCCGTCACGGCCGCCGTCGAACGCCTCGACCAGGGCCGTACCGAGCCTCGCGAGATCGTGCTCGCTCCCTCCCTGGTCACGCGCGGGACCACGACAGAGCCGCGCTGACCGTCGCGTGCCGCACGTGTAGATAACAAGGCTCGTAATTCGGAGCCGAACTCTTGACACCTCTCCGAAACAGAAGCATGCTCTGCGGCACCCACTTAAAGCGGTTTAAAAGATCGCAGGGCATTTCGTCACCGTTTCCCGGCCGGGGCAAGCACGCCTCCTCTCTTCGCCTGCCCGCGCCCGGTTCTCCGGCCTTGTTCCTCGCCTCGCCCAGGCCGCCGCCTGGTATTGCACGAAGGAGACCCCGCACATGGAACGCAGCATGCCTGGGCGCCCGTTGGGCCGCCGCCTCTCCCGCAGAGCCCTGACCGCGGTGAGCCTGCTGGCCCTGGCGGCGGGCGCGCTGACCGGCTGCGCCAGCGGCAAGGCCACGGGCACCACCGACGGGCAGGCGCAGTCGTCGGGCGGAACCGACTCGACGGGCGGGGCGAAGAACACCGGCAAGAACAACGGGAAGAACTCCATCTACGTCATCGGCGGAAAGCCCGACGACCCCTTCTGGTCCGCGATCAAGCGCGGCGGCGAGGACGCGGGCAAGCTGGTCAAGGCGAAGGGCGGCTCGGTGACCTTCCTGGGCCCGAAGACCTACGACAACCTCGGCCCCGACGCCGCCAAGCTGACGCAGACCGCCCTGTCGCAGAACCCGTCCGCCATCGTCGTGCCGGACTGGGTCCCCGAGAACCAGGACGACGCGATCAAGCAGGCCGTGAAGAAGGGCATCCCGGTCTTCGTCTACAACGCGGGCGGCGTCGACGCGGCCAGACGGACCGGAGCCCTGAAGTACATCGGGTCGGACGACTACGAAGCGGGCAAGGCCGGTGGCGCCAAGTTCGCCGACGAGGGCGCCGAGAACATCCTGTGCGTGAACACGGTGCCCGGCGCGGCCAACTCCGAAGCCCGCTGCGACGGCATCGCCGACGGCGCCAAGACCAAGGGCGCCAAGTCCAAGCAACTGCCCCTGCCCTCCTCGAACTTCGGCAACCCCTCCGCCGTGACGCAGGCGATCAAGGGTGCGCTGCTGAAGGACGACAGCATCGACGCCCTGGTCACGATCGGCGTGCAGGACGCGGACAGCGCCGCCGCCGCGATCGAGCAGGCGAAATCCGGGGACAAGGTCGAGCTGGGCACCTTCGACCTGTCGGACAGTCAGCTGGAGCGCATCAAGGGCGGCAAGCAGCTCTTCGCCATCGACCAGCAGCCGTACCTCCAGGGCTTCTACGGGGTGTCGGTGGCGAATCAGTACCTGTCCTACGGCGTGATGCCGCCGCAGAACCCGCTGCTGACCGGGCCGCTCCTGGTCACCTCCGGCAATGTCGACGCGGCGATCGACGGCACCAAGGCCGGCGTCCGCTGACCCGCCGCGGGGGGCCCGGCCCGGACCCGGGCCCGGCACCCCCGGCCTCGCGTCCCCGCGCAGCACATCCGAGATCCACAAAGGTGGTAGCAGTCCGATGACAACGTCCCTGACCGACACGACGGCAGACGCGCAGAGCGCCGCCGCCCCGCCGCAGCCGTCCGAGAGCCGCCTGACCCAACTGCGGCACCGCCCCGAGGCCGGAGCGCTGATCGGAACACTGAGCGTCTTCGTCTTCTTCGCGATCTTCGGCGGCGAGAGATTCCTGGCCGCGGCAGGCGCGGCC
>NZ_JBHUQX010000772.1:0-1808 GCF_042674225.1 Streptomyces sp. NPDC056948 | reverse complement strand
GGCGCACTCCGGCCCGGGACCCGGATCCCAGCCGCACTATTTCCCGACGGAGGGTGATGCCCCATGTCCGCGATCCAGCTCGCCGCACTCGCCCGGACCTCCGAGCCGCAGTCGATGCTCCGCCGTTTCCTGGCCCTGGACGCCATGGTGACCGGCGCCAACGCCCTCGCCTACCTCGCGTACCCCGGCCCCCTCGGACGCTTCCTGGGCGTCGGCTCCACGCTGCTGCTCGCACTGGGCGCGTTCCTCGCCGCCTACGCGGCGGGCGTCGGCCTGCTGGCCTCCCGCCGGCGGCCGGCGGCGCTCGGTGTGCGGGCCGTCGTCGAGGCCAATCTCGTCTGGACGGTGGTGAGCCTCGTGGCCCTGGCGCTGTGGCTCACGCCGAGCACGGCGGGCGCCGTGTGGACGGTGCTCCAGGCCCTGACCGTGGCCGGGTTCGCCGTCCTCCAGCACACGGCACTGAAAGCACGTCAGGACAGCAGCGACTGAAGGTACTTGGCCGTCGCCGGGTCGGCCGGCAGGAGCGTCTCGATGGCCAGCTCGGCGACCGTCACGTCCATCGGGGTGTTGAACGTGGAGATCGAGGAGATGAACGACAGCGTCCGCCCCTCGTGCTCGATCCGCAGCGGCAGCGCGAAGTACGGCACCGGCTCCGGGGGCTCCTGAGGCCCGGCCCCCGGATCCTCCTCGGGCACCGGATACGCCGCCACCTCGTCGTACAGCTCCCGCAGCGGCTCGGAGCGGTGCAGGGCGATCTGCCGTTCCATCTGCTCCAGCAGGTGGCCGCGCCAGGCGCGCAGATTGCGGATGCGGGGCGCCAGGCCCTGCGGGTGCAGGGCGAGCCGCATCGCGTTCAGCGGGGGCTCCAGCAGGGACGCGGAGACGCCGTCGACCAGTGTCATGATCCCCCGGTTGGCCGCCACCACGTTGTACAGCGCGTCCACCACCAGCGCCGGATACGGCTCGTAGCCCCCGATCAGCCGCTCGATGCCCTCCCGCAGCGCGCCCAGCGCCGGGTCGTCCAGCGGCGTCTCCGGGTAGCGCGGGGCGTAACCGGCGGCCAGCAGCAGCGCGTTGCGCTCCCGCACGGGGACATCCAGATGCTCGGCCAGCCGCAGCACCATCTCCTCGCTGGGCCGGGA
The DNA here is from genome assembly GCF_042674225.1 of Streptomyces sp. NPDC056948. NCBI lineage: Bacteria > Bacillati > Actinomycetota > Actinomycetes > Kitasatosporales > Streptomycetaceae > Streptomyces > Streptomyces sp. NPDC056948. The sequence continues at coordinate 666 of NZ_JBHUQX010000772.1, read as the reverse complement.
CCGGCCCGTCTCGACGAAGCTGATGTGCCGGGCCGAGGAGTCCGCGCGCAGGGCCAGCTCGAGCTGGCTGACCCGGCGCTGCTCCCGCCAGGCCCGCAGCAGCGGACCCACGCCCTGGTCGGTCGTGGACGGGTGAGTGGTCATGCCGGGACCGTAGTCGAGAACCGGCCGTGCCCGACAGGCGCACGCCTCTGACCAGGGTCTCGGGCGTCCCGCTGTGGCAGGCTGAGAGGACACCGAGGACCCCGGAGCAAGGGAAGGAGCGCAGCCCATGCCCGTCGAACCGCTGTCGCAGAAGGAGGTCGAGGACCGGCTGGCCGAGCTGCCGGGCTGGTCGCTCGACGCAGACCGCCTCACCCGCTCCTACCGGCTCGGCTCGCACTTCGCGGCGACGGCGATGGTCGTGCACATCGCCCAGGTCCAGGAGGAGCTCGGCCACCACTCCGACCTCACGCTCGGCTACAACACCGTCTCCCTGTCCGTCCACACGCACAGCGCGGGCGGCGCCGTCACCCAGAAGGACTTCGAGCTCGCCCGCAGAGTGGAGGACCTGGCCCCCGGGCACGGGGCACACTGACCGGGTGCTCGACTACGACAAGGAAGCGGAGCGGTACGACGCCTCGCGCGGCGGCGAGCCCAGGGCGGCCGCCGCCGCGGAAGCGGTGC
>NZ_JBHUQX010000771.1:0-1810 GCF_042674225.1 Streptomyces sp. NPDC056948 | reverse complement strand
GGTCGGCTCGGCGCTCAGAAGCCGTGGCACATCTGGCCGTAGAAGTCGGCGCACGAGACGGTCGCCGTGGCCTTGGCGGTCTTGCCGTCGCGATCGGTGTAGGTCACCGTCGCCGCGTATGTTCCGAGGCCCTTCGGGAAGGCGTGGGTGACCTTCGCTCCGGTGCCGGTCGTGCCGTCACCGAAGTCCCAGGTGTAGGTGCCGTTCGCGCTGCCGAGGGTGCCGGCGTCCAGGTCACAGGACGTACCGGACGAGTCGCAGGAGACCTCTGTGCGACCGGTCCCCGGCTCGGACGGGGCTTCGGGGGTTCCCGGCTCGGACGGCTCTCCGGACGCGGTGGGCTCCCCGGGCTCGGTGGGCTCCCCGGACTTGGTGGGTTCCCCCGGCTCGGACGGCTCTCCCGGCTCGGTCGGCTTCCCGGGCTGCTCCGGGTCCTGGGCGTCGGCGAAGGCCGGCTTGAAGACTCCGGCGTCGTGCACGTCGAGCAGCGGCTCCTTCGTTCCGTCCTTCGACGTGTCCGTCCAGTTGTCCTGGCCCGCCTTCAGCAGCTTGTCGCGCACGGCCATCACGCCCTCGCGGTCCTTCGGCTTCTCGGAACCGCTGACGATCAGCGCCGCGGCGCCGGCCACATGCGGCGCGGCCTGCGAAGTACCGCTCCAGTTGGAGTAGTCGTTCTTGTTGCCCGTCGCCTGTATGCACTCGCCGGGAGCGGCGATGTCGATGCCCGGGCCGAAGTTGCTGTTGCCGGAGAGCGTGTCGTCCTTGTTCTTGTTGTCCTTGTTGCACCAGCCGAAGTCGCCCTGACCGCCGGCTTTTCCGTCGCCGTCGGCGAGGTTGGAGACGGTGATGGCGTCGGGGATGTTGGCCGGAGACGCCGACTTGGCGTCCTTGCCGTCGTTGCCGGCGGACACCACGACCACGATCCCCTTGGCTATCGCACGGTTGACGGCATCGGCGATCGCGCGGGTCTCGCCCGTGTATCCGGCGCTGATGTTGACCACGTCGATGGTGTCGGCGTGGGCGGTGACCCAGTCGAGGGCGCCCACGATCTCCGAGGTGCTGCCTCTGCCCTCTTCGTCCAGGATCTTGAGGGAGTGGATCCGCGCACCGGGCGCCACACCCGTGAAGCCCTGGTCGTTGTCGATCTCGGCGGCGATGCCCGCGACGTTGGAACCGTGTCCGTCGTCGTCCATGCCCTCGTCCTCGACGCACTTGTCGACCTTGCTGCAGTTGACGCGCTTGACGACGTTCAGGTCGGGGTGGTCGGCGACTCCGGTGTCGAGGACGGCGATGTCCGCGTCGACGCGTTCGTCCTTGCCGTCACCCGTCTTCAGGGCCTTGTTCTCCAGGGCACGGATCCGGCTGACCCCCTTGGGCGTCTGCTGGCCGTTGATACGTCCCTCGCCGTCACGCTCGACATAGGCGACAGCCGGGTCCCCGCTGAGCTCGCTCACCTCGTCGCGGCTCAACTGTGCCGAGAAGCCGTCGAGCGCGGCGCCGTACGTCGCGGTGATGTCGACACGCGGCTTCCCCGACGCGAAGAGCGCCGGGCGCTTGTCCTGTTCCTTCAGGACGACGATGTAGCCGTCCTTGCTCGGTGAGGGTGAGTCGGGTGGTGTTGCTCCGATGCCCTGAGCCACCGTCAGGCCGACGGCGGTGATCGACAGGGCCGTGATGACGACACGTCTTTTCACTCGGTGCCTCCAAGGAGGGATTCGGTGGGGGAGGACGAACGGCGTCCGGGATCGGCCGGGGTGCCTGCGGAAGGCCCGGACGGTCGAGGGCCGGTGGCCCTCGGAGCGGGTGGGTG
>NZ_JBHUQX010000770.1:0-1846 GCF_042674225.1 Streptomyces sp. NPDC056948 | reverse complement strand
GACGAGGCCGACGCCCTGTTCGGCAAGCGCAGCGAGGTCAAGGACAGCCACGACCGGTACGCCAACCTCGAGGTCAGCTACCTGCTGATGCGGATGGAGGCCTACCGTGGCCTCGCCATCCTTACCACCAACATGAAGAAGGCCCTGGACAACGCCTTCCTGCGGCGCATCCGCTTCGTCGTCGACTTCCCCTTCCCGGCCGAGCACGAACGCGCCGAGATCTGGCGCCGCGTGCTGCCGCCGCAGGCCCCGGTGAAGGACATCGACCCGCAGCTGCTCGCGCAGCTCACCGTGGCGGGCGGCTCGATCCGCAACATCGCCCTGTCCGGCGCGTTCCTCGCCGCCGAGGAGGGCGAGGCGCTCCAGATGCGGCACATGCTCGCGGGAGCCCGAACCGAATACCTCAAGCTGGAACGCTCCTTGACGCCGACGGAGGTCCGCGGATGGGTGTGACACAGACGGGCAGGACGCGGACCGGTGGGACCGAGACCGGTGGGACCCAGACCGGTGGGACCCAGACCGGTGGGACGCGGGTGGGTACGACACCGGCGCCGCGCGAGATCCGCGTCGAGATAGGCGAGCTGGTCCTCGACGGCTTCCGCGCGGACCCCGACCGGGTCTCGGCCGCCTTCGAGGACGAGCTGACCCGGCTGGTCCGCGAGCGCGGTGTGCCCGCCGACGGTCCTTGGACGGCCGACGTCCTGTCCGGCCTGTCCCCGCTGCCCGCCGGCCTGTCCGCACGCCGCCTCGGGCAGGAACTGGCCCGTGCGGTGCACGAAGGCCTGTGCGGCCGCGGGGAGGTGACGTCATGAGCAACTCGCCGACCCAGGACAGCCGTTCCGAGCAGTCCGCCGAGCAGCGCCGCCGCAAGCGCAAGGAGCGTGCGGCCACGTCCCGCGCCCCTGAGCCGAAGGACATCGTCAGCGGCGCCGGTCAGCCGCTCGACCCCGGCGTACGACGGGAGCTGGAGGAGCGCCTCGGGCACGACCTGAGCCGCGTACGCCTGCACACCGGCCGGGACGCCGGTCAGCTCGCGGAGCTGCTCGGCGCGGACGCGGTCGCCGTCGGCCAGGACATCTTCTTCGGCGAGGGGGCGTACCGGCCGGGCACGGACGAGGGCCGCCGCCTGCTCGCCCACGAACTCCTGCACACCGTCCAGAACCCGCACGGCCTCGGCACCCTGCGCGCCGGCCGGGACCTGGGCGCGGTGAGCCTGCCGCAGCAGGCCATCGAACGGGAGGCCGAGTCGGCCGCGCAGGACCTGGTCCGGGACACGGAACCCGGGCCGGACGCCGCCGCGGACCTCGACCAGGCACAGGCCACCCCCGGCTGGCTCCGCTACGCGACCGTCGACGCCGACCGCCGCCGCACGGAGCAACTGGACCCCGCGACCCTCGTCGACCGCCTCGCCAACGGCCTCCTGCGTTCCCTGCGCGGCGACCCGGAGGACCGGTCGGGCCGCGTCCGGATCCAACTGGCCCGTATGGCGCCCGAGGTGCAGGACAGCGTCCTGGACCGGCTGGAACTGCGGCTGCCCGTGCCCGTCGTCGACCGGCTGCTGGAGGGCGTGGAGGAGACGGAGCGCGCAGGGCCGCTGCCGATGGACACCGCGGCGGCTCCGCGGGCTGTCCCCGGTGCGGCGGAGGAGATCGAGGAGGAGCGCGCTCGCGAGGACTCCGAGGCCGATACCGCCCCCGGACAGGACGTACGGCCGGACGAGTCCGGCAAGCCCGGCGGGAAACCGCAGGACGGCCGGCCCGCGCCTGGCGGCGACCGGGAAGAGGACGCCGGGGACCAGGACGGAGGATCCGCCTCCGAAGACGCCGACCGGGAGAACGCCCAGGGC
>NZ_JBHUQX010000769.1:0-1860 GCF_042674225.1 Streptomyces sp. NPDC056948 | reverse complement strand
CGCTCCGGGCCTCCGGAGCGCTCACAGCCAGCCCGCGAACTCCAGCAACAACTCCGCGTCGCGCGGCCGGCCCACCCGCCCCGCCCGCACACCGGACTCCACGGCCCGGAACAGCGTCCACCCGCGCAGCCGCTCCTGGTCCACGTCCAGGGACTCGGCCAGCCGCTTCACCCGGCGCCGGGTCGTGGCCGCGCCGGACGGCTGGGCGATCAGGTCCTCCACCCGGTCGCGCACCAGCCGGGCCAGATCGAAGGCGCACTCGCCGACCACCGGGTCGGGGCCCACGGCCAGCCACGGCATCCGCTCCCCGGCGAGCACCTTGCTCTGCCGGAACGTGCCGTGCAGCAGCCGGTGTTCGGGCGGCGCGGCCAGCAGTTCCTCACGTGCCGCGAGCGCCAGGTCGACGAGCGGGGCCACCTCGGGATCGGCCCGCGCCCGCGCCCGCATCGCCTCGGCCTGCCGCCCGGTCCGCTCGGCCACGGTCTCGAAGGGGAAGTCGGCAGGCGGCTCCACCCACAGCCGCCGCAGCGTCCCCGCCGCCTCCAGCAGCGCCTTCGCCTCCGGCAGCGACCGCACCGACAGATCAGGATGCAGCCGCTCCAGCAGCAGCACGCCCTCGGCCGTGAAGGGTTCGAGCAGCTCTACGGCGCCCAGGCCGCCCCAGTGCGCGAGCGCGGCCCGCTCCGCCTCCGGGCGGGCCCGGACCGGCGCCAGCTTGAGCACGGCGGGCGTCCCGTCGGCCGTCCGCACCAGCACGACCAGGCTGCTGCGCCCGCCGGGCACCTGCACCCGCTCCACGGTCAACTCGCGTAGAGCGACGGCCCGCTGCGCCGCCTCGGGCAGCTTCTCCAGCCAGCCGTCACCGTCCGGTGCCGTCTCACCGAGCGCCCTGACCAGGCGCTTCGGCGGTTCGAAAACCATGCGCGAGTCGTTCCCTTCGTACTGTCCGCAGTGCGTGCCCTACGGGGTCACGCCGTGGGCGCGGCCGCGGGCGGAGCCGTGTCCGCCCGCTCGGCGAGCCCAGGGAAGGCTACGCTCTCGCCGCGCCAGCGCACCGCCCGCACCGCCGCCTCCCGCAGCGCCTCGGCGGCCAGGGCCCGCCGCCCGCCGGCCGCCGCGCGCACCAGGTCGGAGTAGACCCCGGCCACCCGGTCCTCCAGCTCGGCGGCGAGCCGCACGGCGGCCGCGGCGTCCGGTACCGGGAACGGCAGCGCGTACCCCGCGGCCGCGGCCGCGGGCCTGCCTCCCAGGTCCTTCACCTCGCGCGCCAGCGCATCCCTGCGCGCCCGGTGCGCGTCGTACGCCGTCCGTGCCTCGATGCGCTGCCCGTCGCCGATCCGCCCGCCGACGACGCCGTACCCGTACACCGCCGCGTGCTCGGCGGCCAGCGCCGCCTGGAGGGCCCGCAGCTCCTGGTCCTTCGCGTCGCTCACGCGTCACCCTCCGTCAGCAGATAGACGTGCGCCGCCCCGGCGGCCGCCACCGAGGCCAGCAGCCGCGCCAGCTCGCCCGGCGCCCCGACCAGTGCCTTGGCCCGCCGGTCGGCGAGCTCCCGCTCCGCGGCGGCGAGCGCGGCGAGCGCGTCCCGGTCGTTCCCCGGCACGGGGGCCGAGGAGGAAGAGGCAGAGGCAGCGGGGGAGGAAGAGGCGGAAGGGGCGGGGGAGACAGCCGCCTTCCGGCCGCCGCCGAACGCCCGTGCGTGCCGTACGACCTCCTCCCGCAGCGGCCGCAGCCACTCCGCGAGCCCCGGACGGGCGGCGATCACCGCGTCGTACCGCTCGACCAGTTCCTCGCTGTCCCGCGCCGCACGCGCGCGTGCCCGTCGGTCGGCGGCCGACGGGCCGTCGCCCGGGTCACCGG
>NZ_JBHUQX010000768.1:0-1865 GCF_042674225.1 Streptomyces sp. NPDC056948 | reverse complement strand
CTTCGACATCGTGCCCGGTGAGGCACTGGCGGAGGATACGAGATTCGAACTCGTGAGGGGTTGCCCCCAACACGCTTTCCAAGCGTGCGCCCTAGGCCTCTAGGCGAATCCTCCGTCGAAGACATTACATGACCGGGAGGAGTGCTCGCGAACTCGTTCCCTGCCCCTGTCATCAGGTAGCCTTGGCGCAGCCCCTCACGCGGCGCTATCTGACTGAACTCCCCCAGGGCCGGAAGGCAGCAAGGGTAGGTCGGCTCTGGCGGGTGCGTGGGGGGCGTTTGCGTTCCCGGGGCGGGGCTCGTTGTCAGTGGGCGCCTATAACCTCGTATGCGTGTCGTCTCTCGCTCTGTACCGCCGCTATCGCCCGGAGACCTTCGCCGAGGTCATCGGGCAGCAGCACGTCACCGACCCGTTGCAGCAGGCGCTGCGCAACAACCGGGTCAACCACGCGTACCTGTTCAGCGGGCCGCGCGGGTGTGGCAAGACGACCAGCGCGCGGATCCTGGCGCGGTGTCTGAACTGCGAGCAGGGGCCGACGCCCACGCCGTGCGGTGAGTGCCAGTCCTGTCAGGACCTCGCGCGCAACGGCCCCGGTTCCATCGACGTCATCGAGATCGACGCCGCGTCGCACGGTGGCGTGGACGACGCCCGTGACCTGCGCGAAAAGGCCTTCTTCGGACCCGCGCGCAGCCGCTACAAGATCTACATCATCGACGAGGCCCACATGGTCACGTCGGCCGGCTTCAACGCGCTGCTGAAGGTCGTCGAGGAGCCGCCGGAGCATCTCAAGTTCATCTTCGCGACCACCGAGCCCGAGAAGGTCATCGGGACGATCCGGTCGCGGACCCACCACTACCCGTTCCGGCTCGTCCCGCCCGGGACCCTGCGGGACTACCTCGGCGAGGTCTGCGCCCAGGAGACCATCCCCGTCGAGGACGGGGTGCTCCCGCTCGTCGTCCGGGCCGGTGCCGGTTCCGTGCGTGACTCCATGTCCGTCATGGACCAGCTCCTCGCCGGTGCCGCGGCGGACGGTGTGACGTATGCCATGGCCACCGCCCTGCTCGGGTACACCGAAGGCTCCCTCCTCGACTCCGTCGTCGAGTCCTTCGTCACCGGTGACGGAGCCGCGGCCTTCGAGGTCGTCGACCGGGTGATCGAGGGCGGGAACGACCCCCGCCGGTTCGTCGCCGACCTGCTGGAGCGGCTGCGTGACCTGGTGATCCTCGCCGCCGTTCCGGACGCGGCCGAGAAGGGGCTCATCGACGCCCCCGCCGATGTCGTCGAGCGCATGCAGGCCCAGGCCGGCACCTTCGGCGCCGCCGAGCTGAGCCGGGCCGCCGACCTCGTCAACGAGGGACTGACCGAGATGCGCGGCGCCAACTCGCCCCGTCTCCAGCTCGAGCTGATCTGCGCCCGCGTCCTGCTCCCCGCCGCCTACGGCGACGAGCGGTCCGTCATGGCCCGCCTGGACCGCATCGAGCGCGGCGTGAACTTCTCCGCGGCACCCGCCGGCATGCCCGCCATGGGCTACGTGCCCGGGCCCGAGGGGCATGGCGGAGCGGCGGCAGCGGCTGCTCCGGTTCCGCCCGGCGGCGGTCCGGCCGCGGCCCGTGCGGCCGTACGGGCTTCCGGAGCACCGGCGAGCGGGAGCAGCGGGACCAGCAGCGGTAGCGGCGGCGGTGATACGGCGGCCCCGGCCGGGCACGTCCCCGACGCTCCCGGCACCCCGGGCCCCGGCACCCCGGGCCCCGGCACCCCGGGCCCCGGCACCCCGGGCCCCGGCGCCCCCGGGGGCCGGGCGGCCGCGGATCACCACGCCGACGCCACCGGACACTACAACATCGGGGAATCCCCGGTGGGCCAGG
>NZ_JBHUQX010000767.1:0-1865 GCF_042674225.1 Streptomyces sp. NPDC056948 | reverse complement strand
CCGACGCCGCCTGCACCGACCTGAAGAAGGCCAAGGACGCGGCCGCCGACGTGGCCACCATTGCCGACGACATCGACACGCTGATCGCGGACCAGAACGGCGACCTGGCCAAGCTCGACAAGAACCTCGCCACCCTCCAGAAGCAGTCCCAGGCCCTCGCCGACCGCGCGCCGCACCTCTCCGAGGACCTCGACGACGCCGTCAAGAAGATCAACAAGCTGAACGACGGGGCGGCCGAGGTCGCCGCGGGTGCGAAGAAGCTGCACAAGGGGCTCGGCACGGCCAAGACCGGTGCCACCGACCTGGACAAGGGCGTCGGCGATCTGAAGACCGGCGCGGACGACCTCAACGGCGGCATGTACAAGCTCGTCGGCGGCTCCGGGAAGCTCGCCGGCGGACTGCACGACGGGGCCGGGCAGATCCCCGACTACGACAAGCAGGACCGCGACCGGCGCACCGAGGTCATGGCCGACCCCGTGCGGCTCGCCTCCCAGGACATGCACAAGGCGCCCAACTACGGCACCGGCTTCGCCCCGTACTTCATCCCGCTGTCGCTGTGGGTGGGCGCGATGGTGGCGTACATGCTGATCGCGCCGATGAACCGGCGCGCGCTCGCCGCGGGCGCATCGGCGTGGCGGATCGCACTGGCCGGCTGGCTGCCGGTGGTGGCGATCGGGGTGCTCCAGACGGTGGCCCTGATGTCGGTGCTGCACTGGGCGGTCGGCCTGGAGATGGCGCGGGCGGCCGGGACGGTGGGCTTCCTGTTCCTGGTGACGGCGTGCTTCGCGGCGATCGTGCAGTGGCTGAACGCGCGCTTCGGGGCGGCGGGCCGGATCCTCGTCCTCGCCCTGCTGATGCTCCAGCTGACGTCGGCGGGCGGTACGTACCCCGTACAGACCAGCCCCGGCTTCTTCAACGCGCTGCACCCCTTCCTGCCGATGAGCTACGTAGTGGAGGCCCTCAGGAGGCTCATCACGGGCGGCGGTCTGGAACCGGTGTGGCACGCGTGCGTGGTGCTGACGGCGTTCACCGCGGGCGCCCTCGCGCTGACCGCCGTGGCGGCCCGGCGCCGCCAGGTGTGGACGCTGGACCGGCTGCACCCGGAGCTGAGCCTGTGAGCCCTTCCGTCACCTCTCCCGGAGAGGTTCCTGTGACAATCAGGGCCATGGAAAGCAGCAGTGCAACGTCGGGCGGCAGCACGCGCCGCGAGGCCACCCGGCAGAAGCTCTATGAGGCGGCCGTCACGCTCATCGCCGAGCAGGGCTTCTCCGCCACGACCGTGGACGAGATCGCCGAGCGTGCCGGAGTCGCGAAGGGCACGGTCTACTACAACTTCGCGAGCAAGTCCGTCCTCTTCGAGGAACTGCTGCGGCACGGAGTGGGCCTCCTCACCGCCTCCCTCCGGGAAGCGTCCGAGCGGACCGCCCGGGAGGGCGGCACCAAGGTCGACGCGCTGGACGCGATGATCCGCGCGGGGCTGGTCTTCATCGACCGCTACCCGGCCTTCACCCAGCTCTACGTGGCCGAGCTGTGGCGCACCAACCGGACCTGGCAGTCCACTCTGATGGTGGTACGGCAGCAGGCCGTCGCGGTCGTGGAGGACGTTCTGCGCGAGGGCGTCGCGGGCGGCGAGTTCAGCGAGGAGATCGATGTCCCGCTGACGGCGTCCGCGCTGGTCGGCATGGTCCTGGTGGCCGCGCTCGACTGGAAGTCCTTCCAGGCGGAGCGCTCCCTGGACGATGTGCACGCGGCACTGTCCCGGCTGCTCCAGGGGAGGGTGAGCGGCTGCCGCTGAGGACGCACCCGGCGCGGACGTGAAAGCGCCGGTCCGCTGTGGCCGCGTCCCCCGCGGGCCACCTCGAACC
>NZ_JBHUQX010000766.1:0-1885 GCF_042674225.1 Streptomyces sp. NPDC056948 | reverse complement strand
GGACACTCCGGGAGCCTCGACGGCGAGAACTGCCTCACTCACGGCGCTACTTCACCGCGACCTGGGAGATGTCCAGCACACCGGTCCAGTCGCTGATCACGATGTTCTTGACGTCCTCGCCGTACAGGCGCTTGTAGACGGGGTGGAACAGCGGGACGGTCAGGGCCTTCTCGCCGATCTTCTTGTCCAGTGCGCCCCACCTCTTGGCGGCCTGGTCAAGATCCGTCAACTTGTTGATCGCGTCAATCTCGGCATTGACCGACTTGTCGTTCAGCAGGCCCGTGTTGAAGTTCGCGCCGTCCTTGACGATCTGCCGGCCGTCGAAGATCGGGGCGAGGAACGGACCGCCGGAGGGCCAGTCGGCGCCCCAGTGGGCGAGGAAGAAGCCCGGCTCGGTCTTCACGTTGTGGATCTTGTCGGAGTAGTCGTTCTCCTCGAGCCCCTGCAGCTTGACCGTGATGCCGGCCTTCTTGAGCGCGTCCTGGATCGCGGTCGCGATCTCCGGGCTGGTCTCGAAGTCCTTGGCGTTGGAGTGCGTCAGCGTGATGGTGAGCCCGTTCTGGTGGCCGGCCTCCTTCAGCAGCTCCTTGGCCTTCTGCGGGTCGCCGCCCTTGCCCGCCGGGAACAGGTCGTACGGCGTGTAGCCGAAGGACTTCTGGTCGGGCAGGAAGGTGGTCGCGGGCTCGGCGAGCGCCGAACCTCCGGCGGCGTTGACCACGGACGACCGGTCGAGGGCGTACGAGATCGCCTGCCGCACCTTGGCGTTGTCGAACGGCTTGATGGTCGGGTTGAACGCGATGTAGTTGGTGTAGCCGAAGTGCCCGGTGCCGACGCGGGCGGCGAGCTCCTTGTCGCCGGTGACCTTGGCCAGCTCGGCCGGGCCGAGGTTGGTGTCCGTGGTGACCGCGGCGGCGTCCGCTCCCTGGGACGCGGAAAGCCGCTGGTTGATCACGGACGAGTCGAGCCCGGACCGAACGTCGATCTTGTCCGGGTAGGCCTTGCGTTCGGCGTCGGTCGAGGCGGACCAGTGCGTATTGCGCTCCAGGGTCAGCCGCTCACCGTCGTTCTCGTTCTTCACGACCTTGTACGGCCCGGACGAGACCGGGTGCGACTCGTACTTCGTGCCCGTGTCCTTGCTCTTCGGGACGGGCGTGAACTGCGTCTGCGTGGCCAGGTACGGGAACTCGCCCTCGGGCTTGTTCAGGTGGAAGACGATGGTCCGCTCGTCGGGCGTCTCGATCGCGTCGAGGCCCTTCTTGTCCTTGTACGGGCCCTGGTAGTCGGCGGCCCCGACCAGCCAGTCCCGCAGATAGGGGGCGCCGCCCGACAGCTCGGGGGCGAAGGAGCGCTCGATGCCGTACTTGATGTCGGCCGAGGTGATCGGGGTGCCGTCCTCGTACTTGAGGCCCTTCTTCAACGTGTACGTCCACACCTTCGCGTCCTTGCTGGGGCGCCCGGTGTCGGTGGCGAGGTCGGGGACGACCTCGGTGCCGGCGGCGCCGTCCTCGCGGTTGCGGGTGGTGAGCGTACGGAAGACCAGGGACGGGACGTTGCCGCCGCCGGAGGTGTACAGGCGTGCCGGGTCGAAGTCCTGCTGGGGGTTGGCGTTCAGGACCGTGAGGGTGCCGCCCTTGCGGGGCGTGGAGTCGCCGCCGGCGCCCTTGGCATCGTTGTCCTCCGGCCCGCAGGCGGCGGCGCCCGCTGCCAGGACCAGGCTGACGGATGCCGCGGCCACGCGGCGCGCTGTGACGGACGGTTGGCGCATCGGAATGACGACCTCTCGATGATGTCTCGGATCGCGAGACGAAATGACGAAGGGTGAGACGAAAGAAAACAGACGTCTGCCCGGCGCCGGGTCGTCGAAGAGGCCGTGACAGGGTCACGG
>NZ_JBHUQX010000765.1:0-1891 GCF_042674225.1 Streptomyces sp. NPDC056948 | reverse complement strand
ACCAACATCCTCGGCATGGACATCAAGGGCCACACGGTCCACAAGGTGATGATCGCCGAGACGGCCCCGGAGATCCTGGAGGAGTACTACGTCTCCTTCCTCCTCGACCGTGCCAACCGCACCTTCCTCTCCATCGCGTCCGTCGAGGGCGGCATGGAGATCGAGGAGGTGGCGGAGACCCGCCCCGAGGCCGTCGCCAAGACGCCGATCGACGCCAACGTGGGTGTGACCCCCGAGGTCGCGCGCCAGATCGTCGAGGCCGCGAACTTCCCGGCCGAGGTCGCCGACAAGGTCGCGAACATCCTCGTCACCCTGTGGAAGACGTTCCTCGAGGAGGACGCCCTCCTGGTCGAGGTCAACCCGCTGGCCAAGGTCGCCTCCGGTGACGTCATCGCCCTCGACGGCAAGGTCTCCCTCGACGAGAACGCCGAGTTCCGTCAGCCGGAGCACGAGGCTCTCCAGGACAAGGACGCGGCCAACCCGCTCGAGGCCGCCGCCAAGGAGAAGAACCTCAACTACGTCAAGCTCGACGGCGAGGTCGGCATCATCGGCAACGGCGCGGGTCTCGTCATGAGCACCCTGGACGTCGTCGCGTACGCCGGTGAGGCGCACGGTGGCGTCAAGCCCGCCAACTTCCTCGACATCGGCGGTGGCGCCTCCGCCGCCGTCATGGCGAACGGCCTGGAGATCATCCTCGGCGACCCGGACGTCAAGTCCGTCTTCGTCAACGTCTTCGGTGGCATCACCGCCTGCGACGAGGTCGCCAACGGCATCGTCCAGGCGCTCCAGCTGCTCAAGGACAAGGGCGAGGACGTCACCAAGCCCCTGGTCGTCCGTCTGGACGGCAACAACGCGGAGCTCGGGCGCAAGATCCTCTCCGACGCCAACCACCCGCTGGTTCAGCGTGTGGACACCATGGACGGAGCGGCCGACAAGGCCGCCGAGCTCGCGGCTGCGAAGTAAGGGACGAGGGACTAAACAGCCATGGCTATCTTCCTCAACAAGGACAGCAAGGTCATCGTCCAGGGCATGACCGGTGCCACGGGCATGAAGCACACCAAGCTCATGCTGGCCGACGGCACGAACATCGTGGGTGGCGTGAACCCGCGTAAGGCGGGCACGTCGGTCGACATCGACGGCAACGACATCCCGGTGTTCGGCACGGTCGCCGAGGCGATCGAGAAGACGGGCGCCGACGTATCCGTCCTCTTCGTGCCGCCGGCCTTCGCCAAGGCCGCCGTCGTCGAGGCCATCGACGCCGAGATCCCGCTCGCGGTCGTCATCACCGAGGGCATCGCCGTCCACGACTCGGCCGCGTTCTACGCCTACGCCGTGTCCCAGGGCAACAAGACCCGCATCATCGGCCCGAACTGCCCCGGCCTCATCACCCCGGGCCAGTCGAACGCCGGCATCATCCCGGGCGACATCACGAAGCCGGGCCGCATCGGCCTGGTCTCGAAGTCCGGCACGCTGACGTACCAGATGATGTACGAGCTCCGTGACATCGGCTTCTCCTCGGCCGTCGGCATCGGTGGCGACCCGGTCATCGGCACGACCCACATCGACGCGCTCGCCGCGTTCGAGGCCGACCCCGACACCGACCTGATCGTGATGATCGGTGAGATCGGCGGCGACGCCGAGGAGCGGGCCGCGGCCTTCATCAAGGAGAACGTGAAGAAGCCGGTCGTCGGCTACGTCGCGGGCTTCACCGCGCCCGAGGGCAAGACCATGGGCCACGCCGGCGCCATCGTCTCCGGCTCCTCCGGCACGGCCGCCGCGAAGAAGGAGGCCCTCGAGGCCGCCGGCGTCAAGGTCGGCAAGACCCCGACCGAGACGGCGAAGCTGGCCCGCGCCATCCTCGCCGGCTGAGCAGCGCCACACGGCTCACAGG
>NZ_JBHUQX010000764.1:0-1892 GCF_042674225.1 Streptomyces sp. NPDC056948 | reverse complement strand
GCGGGGCTTCCCGCAGAAGGACTACGCCCACGCCAACAAGGGCGCGGTGGCCGGTCTCGGCCTCCACAAGGGCGTCGCGATGATCGTCATGGGCAAGATGAAGATCAAGCTCAAGGGCCGTCTCGCCTGGTACATGCACCGTGGCTACCACGGTCTGGCGATGCCGACCTGGAACCGCAAGATCCGCGTCTTCGCCGACTGGACCCTGGCGATGTTCCTCAAGCGCGAGGTCGTCTCCCTCGGCGCGATGGAGACGCCGCGCGAGGAGTTCTACGAGGCCGCCAAGCCGGCCCCGGTCGCCGCCGCGCCGAAGGAGAAGACCGAGGAGAAGGCCAAGGCCTCCTGACCCTCCGCCGGTCACCCGCCTGACGAAGGACCTCCCGCCATCCGTGGTGCGGGAGGTCCTTCGGCGTTGTACGGAACTCACCGCCGGGTGGGCGAAGTGGCGGCTTTGCTCAGACATGACGCGTGCCGGGGACTGCGGTGAGGCCCGGCAGGTGTTTACGTGGTGTCGGACATTCCGGGATTCCCCGTCACGGAGGTGTACACCATGGCAGACGCCGCGCAGCGGCTGCAGGGCCTCTTCGCACAGTTGCTGGGAGCACCACCCCCGGTGCGCATCCGCGCCTGGGACGGTTCGCAGGCGGGCCCGCCGGGCGCGCCGACCCTGGTCGTACGCAACCGCCGCGCCCTGCGCCGCCTGCTGTGGAAGCCGGGCGAACTGGGCCTGGCCCGCGCCTGGGTGGCGGGCGACCTGGACATCGAGGGCGACCTCTACACCACTCTCGACCTGCTCGCCGGAGACATCTGGGAGCGCGGAGAGGACGCCCGCACCCTCACCCAGGCCCTGCGCGACCCCGAGGTCCGCTCCGCGGTCCGCGGACTCGTCAGGCTCGCCGGGACCCCGCTGCCGCCGGCCCCGCCCCCCGAGGAGGCCCGCAGCGCCCGCCGCCATCTGCACACCAAGCGCAGCGACAGACGCGCCATCAGCCACCACTACGACGTCGGCAACGACTTCTACGAGATCGTCCTCGGCCCGTCCATGGTGTACTCCTGCGCCTACTGGGACAGCCCGGACAGCACGGACGGCACCCTCGAACAGGCCCAGCACGACAAGCTCGAACTCGTCTGCCGCAAGCTCGGCCTGAGAGCCGGTCAGCGGCTGCTGGACGTCGGCTGCGGCTGGGGCTCCATGGCCATCCACGCCGCCCGCGAGCACGGCGTGAGCGTCGTCGGCGTCACGCTCTCGCAGGAGCAGGCCGCCTACGCCCGCAAGCGCGTCGCCGAGGAGGGCCTCACCGACCGGATCGAGATCCGCGTACAGGACTACCGCGACGTCCGTGACGGGCCGTACGACGCGATCTCCTCCATCGGCATGGCCGAACACGTCGGCGCCGACCGGTACCTGGAGTACGCCGACGGCTTGTACGACCTGCTCAAGCCCGGCGGCCGGCTCCTGAACCACCAGATCGCCCGCCGCCCGCAGCGGGACGAGACGACGTACGAGGTCGACGCGTTCATCGACTCCTACGTCTTCCCCGGCGGTGAGCTCCAGCCCGTCGGCGTCACCGTCACCCAGCTCGAGCGTGCCGGGTTCGAGGTGCGCGACGTCGAGTCGATCCGCGAGCACTACGCCCTCACGCTGCGCCGGTGGGTCACCCGCCTGGAGGCCGACTGGGAGCGTGCCGTCCAGCTCAGCGGCCCCGGCCGCGCCCGCGTCTGGCGCCTGTACATGGCCGCCTGCGCGGTGGCCTTCGAGCGCAACCGCATCGGCGTCAACCAGGTCCTGGCCGTGCGGCCCCCCGAATCCGGGGAGTCGGGCATGCCCCTGCGCGCCCGCACCTGGAACTGACACGGCGAAGGCCCCCTTTCCCACCGGTTCTCCGTCGGTG
>NZ_JBHUQX010000763.1:0-1898 GCF_042674225.1 Streptomyces sp. NPDC056948 | reverse complement strand
GCCGCATGACAGCGGCGTCAACGGTGACGCTGGGGCTTCGCTCATGCGACAGCACGGTGGAGACCTGCCGCATGTGCGTGGCCCAAACCGCTCACCGTTCATGGGTCCGTGGGGCGAAAGCCGCCTAGGGCCTGTCTGACAATTCCCGTCAGATCAGCGAGCGTCCGTCGAGCTGGCAGCCCGGATATGCGCCGACATCTGGCGGGCATTGCCGGGCAGGACCTACGAGCGGCGGGCCAGCAGGTGGGCGTCGAGGAAACCCCGTTCAGAGGCCGGATCGTGGAGCAGCCGGGCGAAGGGATCGAGCCCGGCATCGGCCAGCAGTTCGGCGAGGCTATCTGCCGGCCAGCTGTAGGCGGGCGCCACCTTGTGGTCGAACCGGACCGGTTCTTGGCCGTCGGTCCCGAAGAAGGAGACCAGGAGCAGGCCATCCGGCGCCAGGACGCGTACCTGTTCGGAGAGCAGCTCCGGCAGCTCCCCCGGAGGGGTGTGAATCATCGAGTAGTGGGCCAGTACACCGCCGAGCGCGCCGTCCTCGATCGGCAGGGATTCCATCCGCGCCTCTTGGAAGCGCAGCGCCGGATGGGCCCGCTGGGCGTGGTCGACCATGCCGGGGGCAAGGTCGAGTCCGAATGCCTCCAGGCCCAGTTCGTGCAGCATGGCTGTCAGATGTCCGGGCCCGCACCCGACGTCCGCTGCCCGCAAGTTGCCCGTCGCGCGCACCAGTTCGGCGAAGGTGCCGATCATGGCCCGGGAGAAAGGCTGTGTCTCCAGCCGGTCTGCGAACAGCGATGCGTACAGCTCGACGACACCGTCGTAGGCCGTCCTGGTCTCGTCCTGATGATTCGCCACGGGCAGGACTCTATAGCCGGTCTGATAATTGATCTTGTGGCGGGTCGAGGTGAGTTGACGGATGCGGCATGGGGGCGAATAGAGCCCCTGTTGCCGCAGGTGGACGGACGCGGCCGTCCGTGGCGTGATCACCGGCAGGTGGTCAACGGGGTGCTGTGGAGGCTGCGGACCGGGGCTCCGTGGCGCGACCTACCCGAGCGGTATGGGCCGTGGCAGACCGTCTACGAGCGGTTCGCCCGCTGGGAGGCCGATGGCACATGGGCGAAGCTGCTGGAGCACGTCCAGGTCCGTGACGATGCGACGGGCCGGGTGGAGTGGACCGTCGCCGTCGACTCCACGGTCAACCGGGCCCATCAGCATGCCGCAGGCGCCCGTAAAAGGGGGACGTGGACGGGGACGAACTGGAAGATCCGGGCCGCTCGCAGGCGTGCCAGGCACTCGGTCGGTCTCGGGGCGGGTTGACCACCAAGGTCCATCTCGTCGTCGACGGCCGGGGGCTGCCGCTGTCGATTGTGCTGACACCCGGAAACGTTAACGACGCCACAGCGTTCGCCGATGTCCTCGATGGGGTACACTCCTCGGGCCGGCACGGGCCGTCCGCGCACGACACCGGACCGTGTGCTGGGTGACAAGGCGTATTCCAGCAAGGCCATCCGTCATCTGCTGAGGCGTCGGGGCATCGCTGCCACGATCCCCGAGCGCCGCGACCAGGTGGCCAACCGTCGGCGCCGGGGGCGCCGCGGTGTCGGCCACCCGTCTTCGACACGGAGATCTATCGCGACCGCAACGTGGTCGAACGATGCTTCGCTCGCCTCAAACAGTTCCGTGCGATCGCAACCAGGTTCGACAAGCTCGCGAACCGGTACCGCGCGGGAGTCGTCCTAGCCTCCCTGATCCTCTGGCTCCGTGAAGCGGCCAGGTGATCATTTGTCAGACAGGCCCTAGTCGCGACGTCCCTCAGTGGCACACCGCAGGCTTGGGCGGTCGGAGCTCACCTTAAGGCCTACTCGGTTTCATAGGGCGAGAAGGTAGAGGCCAGAAGTTCT
>NZ_JBHUQX010000762.1:0-1907 GCF_042674225.1 Streptomyces sp. NPDC056948 | reverse complement strand
AGTCCGACAGCTCCTTCGGTCTTCCCGAGGCCCTGCTCACCGCTCCCCTCCTCGCCGCCGGTCTCCTCGGCGCCCTGGGCCGGCGGCGCCGGCAGGCGCTGTGGCAGTCGGCGTTCGGGGCCGTCGGCGGGCGGCGCGGCATGGAGCCGCCCACGCCGACCGGGGACGCCCAGGACGTCCAGGACGCGCTGCTCGTCGGCGCCGACCCCGAGGGCGTACGACTGCTCGACCGGAGTCTGAGGGGGCTCGCCGCTTCCCTCGCCGAGGAGTCGCGCGCGCTGCCGGTCGTCTACGCGGCCTGGCTGAGCAACGGCGACCTGCACCTCCAGCTCGCCCAGCCCGCCGGGAAGCCGCCCGCCCCCTGGCAGCAGGGTCAGGACCAGACCTTCTGGATGCTGGCCAGGACCGACGCCGAGCGCTACGAGGACGTGGACACGGCCGCTCCGTACCCGGGGCTCGTCAGCCTCGGCACCATGGACGACTCGCGGCTGCTGCTCAACCTGGAGGCGGTGCCCGGCATCGTCTCGCTGAGCGGCCGGGAGGCCGACCGGGCCGCCGTCTTCTCGTCCGTCGCCGCCGAGTTGGCGACCAACGGGTGGTCCGACCGCATGACCATCACGCTCGTCGGCTTCGGCGAGGACCTGACGCCGCTCGCCCCGAACCGGATCCGGCACCTCGAGGACATCGAGGCGCTCGTCGAGACCATGGAGGCCGAGACGCGGCAGCGGCGGGGCGCGCTGGGCGCGGCCGGGCACGACTCCGTGCTCACCGGCCGCACCGGGCCCGCCCAGCACACCCGCTGGGCCCCGCACCTCGTCCTCCTCGCCGCCCAGCCGTCCGCCGAGGACGCCGTCAAGCTCGCCGAACTCGCCGCCGACGCCGGGCGCCTCGGTATCGGCTACCTCGTCGGCACCGAGACCGGCGATCTGCCGGGCGCCGCCTGGGAGATGGAGATCACCGGCCAGGGCAAGCTGCTCGCGCCGCTGCTCGGGCTCGAACTCGACGCGCAGCTGCTGCCCGCCGCCCAACAGCGCGCCGTGGTCGAGCTGTTCACCGACGCCGACCCCGAGCGCGAGACGAACGGGCCCGTGACCACCCCGCCGTTCCTCGTCGACATCAGCGAGCACGGCCGGCCCGCCGTCTACGCCCGTCTCGTCGGGCCGTACGAGATCATCGGCCTGGACACCCCGGACGGGGAGCGCAGCGCGCTGCTGCACGAGGCGCTCGCCATGCTGCTCCTGCACCGCGAGGGCGTGCATCCGCGGGTGCTGGCCTCCGCGCTGTGGCCGCGCGGCGTCACCGACGACGTACGGGAGGCGCTCCTGGACCGGCTGCGGGTGTGGCTCGGCGCCGACCCGGACGGTACGCCCCGCCTCGGCCGGGACGGGACGGGGCGGCTCACGCTCGCCAAGTCCGTCGTCTCCGACCTGGACGTGCTGCGCTCGCTCTACCACGAGGCCACGCAGGGCAAGGGCGTCGACAGCCGGGCCGTGCGCGGGCGGCTGCTCACCGACGCGCTCGTGCTGGTGCGCGGGCCGCTGATCGCCGACCGGCCCGAGGGCCGCTACCGGTGGCTCACCCACGAGATCGTCGACGCCCAGCTGCCCCTGCTCGTCGCGGACACCGGGCTCGCGCTGTGCGAGTTCCACATGGAGAGGGACCGCGCGGAGAAGGCCATCGAGGCCCTCAACGCGGCCCTGCGCACCGCCCCGGCCGACGAGCGCCTGTGGCACGAGCTGCTGCGCGCCACCCACGCCACCGGCGACTCGTCCCAGCTCACCGCGCTCGCCACCGATCTCATCGGTCGCAGCGGGGCCCGGGGCCTGCCGCCGCGCACCGAGGCACTGCTCGACGAGCTGCTGCCGACGTGGCGCGACGCGATCGCCGCGGTGGGATGAACACCGGCC
>NZ_JBHUQX010000761.1:0-1913 GCF_042674225.1 Streptomyces sp. NPDC056948 | reverse complement strand
GCGCGATGGGGTCGGATACCAATTGACTGTTCGTTGACGCGCCAACCGCTGCGGGCGGACACCCCCCGACACGGCCCCTTCCGTGCGTCCCTAGCTGCGGGCATGCGTGCCGCTAGGGGCGGCACGGGTGGGCGCAGCGGCACCCCGCTACGCCGGGCTGCGCACCCACCCGGCCTCAGCTGTCGCTGGCCGCCGTTGTCGTCGTCCGGCGTTGTCCGAGGCCCGTCGGGGCCAGGAACAGCGCCAGGGTCGGGATCAGGTACAGGAGCCACACCGTCACCTGGAGGACCGTCGGGTCGGGCTGGAAGTTGAACACGCCCTTGAGGAGCGTGCCGTACCAGCTGTCCGGGGGGATCGTGCCGGAGATGTCGAAGGCCTTGTTCGTGAGGCCGGGCAGGAAGTCGGCCTCCTGGAGGTCGTGGAAGCCGTACGCCAGGACGCCCGCGGCCACGACCACGAGCATGCCGCCGGTCCATGTGAAGAACTTCGCCAGGTTGATGCGCAGCGCGCCCCGGTAGAACAGCCAGCCCAGGAACACTGCCGTAGCAAGGCCCAGACCCACACCGACCAGAGGTCGCGGCGTGCCGTCGCTCGCCGCGTGGACCGAGGCCCAGACGAACAGGGCCGTCTCCAGGCCCTCCCGGCCCACGGCCAGGAACGCCGTGGCGACCAGCGCCCCCGTGCCCATCGCCAGGGCCGCGTCCAGCCTGCCGTGCAGCTCCGCCTTGAGATGGCGGGCGGTGCGGCGCATCCAGAACACCATCCACGTCACCAGGCCGACCGCGAGGATCGACAGGGAGCCGCCGAGCGCCTCCTGGGCCTGGAACGTCAGCTCCTGGGAGCCGAATTCGAGCGCGCAGCCGAAGCCGAGCGCCAGGGCCACCGCCACGCCGATGCCGGCCCAGATCGGCTTCAGGGCGTCCCTGCGGTCCGTCTTGACCAGGTAGGCGATGAGGATGCAGACGACCAGGCTCGCCTCCAGGCCCTCGCGCAGACCGATCAGGTAGTTGGAGAACATCGGGTCTACGCCTCCCCTGAGAACAGCGTCCGGCCCCACCAGTCGTCCTTGTCGCGAACGCCCGGCGGGATCGCGAAGAGCGCCGAACCCACGTGCTGGATGTACTCGTTGAGCGCGTCTGTCGCCAGATTGCGCTGGATCGGGATGAAGCCCTCGCGGACGTCCCGCTGGTAGGCCAGGAAGAACAGGCCCGCGTCCAGGCGGCCCAGGCCGTCCGTGCCGTCGGTGAAGGAGTAGCCCCGGCGCAGGATCGTCGCCCCCTGGTTGGAGTCGGGGTGCGCGAGCCGGACATGCGCGTCGGGCTTCATCGCCTTGAGGAACGGCTTGTCGCGTTCCTTCGCCTTGCCGACCGGGGCGCCCTCGCCCTTGTCGCGGCCGAAGATGTCCTCCTGCTCCTGGAGCGAGGTGCGGTCCCATGGCTCGATGTGCATGCGGATGCGCCGGGCGACGAGGTAGGAGCCGCCCGTCATCCAGGCCGGGCCGCCGTTCTTCCCGTCCACCCATACGAACTTCCGCAGACGGTCCGTCTCCGTGCCCGCGATGTTGCGCGTGCCGTCCTTGAAGCCCATCAGGTTGCGCGGGGTCTGCGCCTCGGGCGTCGTCGACGACGTCTTGCCGAAGCCGAGCTGCGACCAGCGGATGACCACCTTGCCCATTCCGATGCGGGCCAGGTTGCGGATGGCGTGCACGGCGACCTGTGGGTCGTCCGCGCAGGCCTGGACGCACAGGTCGCCGCCGCTGCGGGTGCCGTCGAGGTTGTCGCCCGCGAACTTCGGCAGATCGACCAGGGCTTCGGGGCGCTGGTCCGCGAGGTCGAACCTCTCGAACAGGGCCGGGCCGAAACCGACCGTGAGCGTCAGGCGGGAGGGCTTGAGGCCCAGGGCCTCGCCCGTGT
>NZ_JBHUQX010000760.1:0-1914 GCF_042674225.1 Streptomyces sp. NPDC056948 | reverse complement strand
GGTGGGGCCTCCGTCGTGCGGAAGGACCGTTACGGCAGCGCCAGCATCCGCTCCAGTGCCAGCTTCGCGAACGCCTCGGTCTCCTTGTCCACCTCGATGCGGTTGACGAGGTTGCCCTCGGCCAGGGACTCCAGGGCCCAGACCAGGTGGGGGAGGTCGATGCGGTTCATCGTCGAGCAGAAGCAGACCGTCTTGTCGAGGAAGACGATCTCCTTGCCCTCCGGTGCGAAACGGTTCGCCAGGCGGCGGACCAGGTTCAGCTCCGTGCCGATGGCCCACTTGGAGCCGGCCGGCGCGGCCTCCAGGGCCTTGATGATGTACTCCGTCGAGCCGACGTAGTCCGCCGCGGCCACGACCTCGTTCCTGCACTCGGGGTGGACCAGGACGTTCACGCCCGGGATGCGCTCGCGCACGTCGCGCACCGAGTCGAGGCTGAAACGGCCGTGCACCGAACAGTGGCCGCGCCACAGGATCATCTTGGCGGCGCGCAGTTCCTCGGCCGTCAGCCCGCCGTTCGGCTTGTGCGGGTTGTAGAGGACGCAGTCCTCCAGGGACATGCCCATGTCCCGTACGGCGGTATTGCGGCCGAGGTGCTGGTCCGGCAGGAAGAGCACCTTCTCGCCCTGCTCGAAGGCCCAGTCCAGGGCCCGCTTCGCGTTCGAGGAGGTGCAGATCGTGCCGCCGTGCTTGCCCGTGAACGCCTTGATGTCGGCGGACGAGTTCATGTACGAGACGGGCACGACCTGCTCGGCTATGCCGGCCTCGGTCAGCACGTCCCAGCACTCGGCGACCTGCTCGGCCGTCGCCATGTCGGCCATCGAGCAGCCGGCGGCGAGGTCGGGCAGGACGACCTTCTGGTCTTCGGAGGTCAGGATGTCCGCGGACTCGGCCATGAAGTGCACACCGCAGAACACGATGTACTCGGCCTCCGGGCGGGCGGCGGCGTCCCGGGCCAGCTTGAAGGAGTCACCGGTGACGTCGGCGAACTGGATGACCTCGTCGCGCTGGTAGTGGTGGCCGAGCACGAAGACCTTGTCCCCGAGCTTCTCCTTCGCCTTGCGGGCGCGCTCCACCAGGTCCGGGTCGGACGGCGAGGGCAGGTCGCCGGGGCACTCCACGCCGCGCTCGCTCTTCGGGTCGGCCTCACGGCCGAGGAGCAGCAGGGCGAGGGGCGTCGGCTGAACGTCGAGCTCCTGGGGCTGGGCGGTGGTCACGACACGCACCCTTTCTGTTTCCGCGACTTCTCGTCGATTTGACGCTATCTATCATAACCGCTTCACGTCACGTTGACGATGGCCATAGCGTCTGTGTGACGTGAATCCCGGTGAGCCGCCGTTCATTCCCGGGAACACCGGGAAAGAGCCGTTTTCCGGTTCCCGGCGCGTGTGCGAGCATGAAACGAAGCCGTAAAACGAGCGCCAGGCCCGGAATGAATCCGCGGCCCCGCCGGTTGGACCGGTCGGCAAGCAGTCTCCGTACAACCCGGGAGAGATGTAGATGTCCGTATCGGACGAGACCACCACCGTCAGCGACGGCATCATCCTGACCGACGCCGCCGCGGACAAGGTCAAGACCCTGCTCGACCAGGAAGGTCGCGAAGACCTCGCGCTGCGCGTCGCCGTCCAGCCCGGCGGCTGCTCCGGCCTGCGCTACCAGCTCTTCTTCGACGAGCGTTCCCTCGACGGCGACGTGGAGAAGGACTTCGGCGGTGTGAAGGTCGTCACCGACCGCATGAGCGCCCCGTACCTGGGCGGTGCCACGATCGACTTCGTGGACACGATCGAGAAGCAGGGCTTCACGATCGACAACCCGAACGCGACCGGCTCCTGCGCCTGCGGCGACTCCTTCAGCTAGGCCTGCCGGGCCGCCACCGGCGGCAGCGGACATGACGAAGGCGGCGGCCCCCTCCGACGG
>NZ_JBHUQX010000759.1:0-1917 GCF_042674225.1 Streptomyces sp. NPDC056948 | reverse complement strand
CCGCCCTGCTGGGCGGGACCGGGCATCGGCGGATAGAGGAGGGGGTACCTGGGTCACGCCTCTGCGACTTGGAGCAGCCAGCTGACCGGGATGTCGTCCTCAGTGTCGGTAGCGCTCTTCTTGACGCGGCTGATGGCGACCTTCTGCGTATTCGCCGGGAGTTTCGCCCCAGTATGGACGCGGCCGCCTGCATGCAAGACGTCCAGGTTCTTGTCGGGGCTCCAGCTGGTGCCGTCGTGCCACTTCACCTTGATCCGTGCATCCCCCCAGGCGGCGCCGAAGCTGATCCACAGGTCGCCCGACCAGCCGGCCTGGTTGGCCATCGGGACGGACACGACGATGCCGTATTTGTAGTGGATGAGCCCGCCGCTCTCAGTGAACGCGAAGCCGGGGGGAATCTCGCCGGCCTGGAAGTCCGCCGCCATCAGTACTCCTTGTCCGTCACTGCTCCGGTGCCGCGGGAAGCGACACCGCACCGCAGCCCGCAGACCACGGCACGAACCACGCTAGGCGCGCATTCGGAACCCTCCTCAACTTCACACGACAAACAATCAGTTGAGGGGTAGTGCAAGCTTGCCCAGCTCCTCCGCTCCCCTACTGCGCCCCGGGGAGCGGCTGACCTTTTCGGCCGCCGGCCGGGGCCTAGGGTCTGCTGCGGAAGCGGATCTTGATTGTTGCAGGCCGACGTCCTACGGATGAGTGATCGCGTTCCAGCCACAGCTCCAGCGCGCCGCTTAGCGGATGGGCGATGCCCTGGCCGGCCTCAGACTCGGAGACGTTCAGCTGTCGCTCACCATGTCCGTTATGAATAGTGCAGGGTTGGAACACCGCATCTTCACCAGTCGGACGGCGGTGTGGAGGCGGCGGAGTACCGGGTGTGGGTGCGGGCCCCTGAGCATGTGCGGCCGGTCGACGGCGTCGACTACGACCAGGTCGTCACCGAGTGGCTTGAGCCGACGCCATCGGTCGTGGGCGAGGTGCTCGGGGAGCGCCGGCCTTCGGGGTTGGTGCTCCAGCAGATGCGCGGCGAGCGCGGCCCGGCCGGAAGCGTTTTGCACGCGCCGGACTGTGACGAGGCGCCGCAGGGCGCGCCGCTGCTCGATCTGAAGCGCGCCCTAGACCTCGCCGGCTTGTTTACCCTGCTGGGCATCTGCGAAGCGCTGGACGCGGTCGGCATCAGGTCTCCATCGCCTGTCCGGACTCTCGCCGGTGCCGCCATCGAGCGGGTGGGTCTGCAAGCCACTGCGGAAGTGCGCGGTGGCCGTAACGATTCCTTGAGGTCAGGCGACGGCGGGTGGGCCCGATGCGGGCCGTCCCGCCGTCGCAGGAGCCCTCGTTCGGGGCCAGGGGTGTTACCAGTTCTGGCGGGTGGGGGAGATGATCAGGTCGTTGACGGTGACGTCGGCGGGCTGGTCGAGGGCGTAGACGACGGCGTCGGCGATGGACTCGGGGCTGATGGCGATGGTGTTGAGCTCCTGGGCGGCCTTGCGTCCGGCGGGGTCGGTGACCTTGTCGGCCCAGCCGGTGTCGATGACGCCGGGGCTGATGGTGGATGCCTTGATGCCCTCGTGGACGCCGAGTTCCTTGCGCATGGACTCGGTCATGGCCTGTACGAAGAACTTCGTCGCGCTGTAGACACCGGCGCCGTCGCCGACCTGGTGGCCGGCCACCGAGCCCATGTTGAGGATGTGGCCGGACTTCTGGCGGAGCATCACGGGCAGGACGGCGTGGACACCGTTGAGGTAGCCGCGGATGTTGACGTCGAGCATCCGGTTCCAGTCGTCGAGCGCGAGGTCCTTCCAGTACGAGAAGAGCATCAGGCCGGCGTTGTTGACTAGGACGTCGATGCGCCCGTAGGTGGCGACGGTGAAGTCGGCCAGCGCCTGCATGTCCGCGGCGTCGGCGACGTCGGTGAGC
>NZ_JBHUQX010000758.1:0-1943 GCF_042674225.1 Streptomyces sp. NPDC056948 | reverse complement strand
CGGTTTACGTGCGGCGCCGGACGTGCAGGACCACCTGAGAAACATCACCCGGGGAGGGAACCATGGGCGTCACGCTCGCCAAGGGAGGCAATGTCTCTCTGTCCAAAGCCGCACCGAACCTCACGCAGGTGATGATCGGGCTCGGCTGGGACGCGCGCTCCACCACCGGAGCCCCCTTCGACCTCGACGCCAGCGCCCTGATGTGCAGCGGCGGGCGCGTGCTCGGGGACGAGTGGTTCGTGTTCTACAACCAGCTCAAGAGCCCGGACGGTTCGGTGGAGCACACCGGTGACAACCTCACCGGTGAGGGCGACGGCGACGACGAGTCGCTCCTGATCGACCTCTCCAAGGTGCCGCCCCAGTGCGACAAGATCGTGTTCCCCGTCTCCATCCACATGGCAGATGAGCGCGGCCAGACCTTCGGCCAGGTCAGCAACGCCTTCATCCGCGTCGTGAACCAGGCGGACGGCCAGGAACTCGCCCGCTACGACCTGAGCGAGGACGCCTCCACGGAGACCGCGATGATCTTCGGCGAGGTCTATCGCTACCAGAGCGAATGGAAGTTCAGGGCGGTGGGACAGGGGTACGCGTCGGGGCTCCGGGGCATCGCGCTGGACTTCGGGGTCAGCGTCTCTTGACGCGATATGAGCAAAATCCGGGGGCCGGTGGGGTATGGAGGGGGCCGGACTAGACTTCGGCTTCAAAAGTTCGTAAAGCCGGGTACGGCGCGGGGGAGCCCCGTACACACACGATTGGGTAGCCAGTGGTTCTGAAAACCTTCGGGTGGTCGTTCGCGGTCACCGCGCTCGGCCTGGTCGCAGCGGTTCTCTACGGAGGGTGGACCGCGTTCGGCGTCGTAGCGATCCTGTCCGTCCTCGAGATCTCGCTGTCCTTCGACAACGCGGTGGTCAACGCCGGGATCCTGAAGAAGATGAATGCCTTCTGGCAGAAGATCTTCCTCACGATCGGCATCCTGATCGCCGTCTTCGGTATGCGACTGGTCTTCCCTGTCGTGATCGTCGCGCTCAGCGCCCAGCTCGGGCCGTTCGAGGCCGTCGACCTCGCGCTCACCGACAAGGACCAGTACCAGCAGTACGTCACCGACGCCCACCCGTCGATCGCCGCCTTCGGTGGCATGTTCCTGCTGATGATCTTCCTCGACTTCATCTTCGAGGACCGGGACATCAAGTGGCTCCGCTGGCTGGAGCGCCCGCTGGCCAAGCTCGGCAAGGTCGACATGCTGTCGGTCTGCATCGCCCTGATCGTCCTGCTGATCTCCTCGATCACCTTCGGCGCCAACGCCCACCAGCACGGCGGCACCCACGCCGACAAGGCGGAGACCGTCCTGCTCGCCGGTATCGGCGGTCTGATCACGTACATGATCGTCGGCGGCCTCTCCGGCTACTTCGAGGACAAGCTCGAAGAGGAGGAGGAGCGCGAGCACGAGGCCGAGGAGAAGGCCGAGCGCGAAGGCAAGCCCAAGTCGGCCGTCAAGCTGGCCGGCAAGGCCGCGTTCTTCATGTTCCTCTACCTGGAGGTCCTGGACGCGTCCTTCTCCTTCGACGGCGTGATCGGCGCCTTCGCCATCACCAACGACATCGTCCTGATGGCCCTCGGCCTCGGCATCGGCGCCATGTACGTCCGGTCGCTCACGGTCTACCTGGTCCGCGAGGGCACCCTCGACGACTACGTCTACCTGGAGCACGGCGCCCACTACGCCATCGGCGCCCTCGCCATGGTCCTGCTCGTCACCATCCAGTACGAGATCAACGAGTTCATCACCGGCTCCATCGGTGTCATCCTGATCGGCGCCTCCTTCTGGTCCTCCGTGCGACGCAACCGCGCCATCGCGGCGGCCGAGGGAAAAGCCGACTCGGACGAGAAGACTGAGGTCTCGTCCGGGGTGTGACACCCCTCCGGGCGAGGAACGCTCTGTGCGGGGC
>NZ_JBHUQX010000757.1:1629-1948 GCF_042674225.1 Streptomyces sp. NPDC056948 | reverse complement strand
GTCTCCTCCGGCGGAGCCTCGTGCGCGTGCTTCAGCTCGGAGCGGGCCGACACCCGCTCGGTGCCGGTGAGTTCGGACCAGTAGCGGTGGGTGCTGACGAACACCGCGAGTTCGTGCTCCCGCCGGCGGAGCTTCTCCACTTCGGCCTGTTCGTCGGCGCTCCAGCCGGGGGAGGCGGGGCGCTCCACCTTGCGCCAGCCGTTGTCGTCGCTGAAGCCGTCCACCGGCTCCACCGACCAGGGCAGTCGCTTCAGCAGGACCGACAGCTCGGCGCGGACCTGATGGAGTTCCTCCTGACCGGCGAGGAGGTCACTCGGAA
>NZ_JBHUQX010000757.1:0-1619 GCF_042674225.1 Streptomyces sp. NPDC056948 | reverse complement strand
GTCATAGGTCGTAGCCACGCCTCAATGATACGCCTGTTCGAATTTGAGTGGCGAGTGCCTTCCCGTGGTTCACGCGAACGTGTGTTCCCTCTCCAGGTCGCCCACCACCCGGGCCGTCACCGGAGCCGGGACGCCGTGCCGCTCGGCCGCGCGGAGCAACGCGCCCCCGATGGCGTCCAGTTCGAGAGGGCGGCCCGCCTCGGCGTCGCGTTGCATCGACGACTTCGTCCGCGGCGGGAAGGCGTCGTAGCGGGCGAGGGCCTGGGCCGGGTCGGCCGGGCCACCGCACGCGCGGCTGATCGTGGCCGTCTCCTCCACCAGGGCCGTCAGTTCGTCCCGGTGGCGGGTGCGGATCTCGCCGAGGGGCAGGGCGTGGACGGTGGTCAGCAGGGCGAACGGGGCCAGGAACGACATCTTCGCCCACAGGGCCGCCGTCTCGTCGTCCTGGACGCGGGTGGCCGGGCCGGCGGCCGTGAGGGCCTCGGCGAGGGTGTCGAGGCGGGCGCGGGGCACCGCCGTACCGGTCAGGTCGATCTCCGCGAAGGGGCTGCCGTGTTCGATGACGCCCGGGGCGACACGGGTCGACTCGACGCGGATGACGCCCGGGGCGACGCGGTCGGGGCGGTAGCGGGCGCGCAGGGTCGCCGGGTGTTCGACGCCGTTCAGGAACGGCACGAGGAGGCCGTCGGCCAGCGCCGGTGCGGGGACGCGCGCCAGGGCGGCGTCGAGGGCAGTGTGCTTGACGGTCACCAGGCACGCGTCGACCGGTTCGCGCAGGTGCGTGTCGGCCTCGACCGGGGCCGTGAAGTCGCCGAAGGGTGTGCTGCGGATCCGGATGCCGTCCGTGCGCAGGGTCCGGGCCGTCTCCTCGCCGGACAGGCAGATCACTCGGTGGCCGGCGCGGGAGAGCAGCGCGGCGAGCAGACCGCCCACGCCGCCGGGGCCCAGGACGGCCACGGTGAGTTCGTTCCCCATGTCGGGTTCCTCTCGTCGGTCGGCCCCACAGTGGTGGCCGCCTCGCGGAGATCATGACAGGGGGCGCTGTCGCCCGGGGGGCGAAGGGGTGAGACTGGGGGCATGTGCCGGAGTATCAAGACGCTTCGTCCCCCTGCGATGGCCGAGGAGGCCACGGCGGACGACATTCGGGCTGCCGCGTTGCAGTACGTGCGGAAGGTTTCGGGATTCCGGGCCCCCGCCGCTCACAACCAGGAGGTGTTCGACCGCGCCGTGGAGGCCATCGCGCAGGCCACGGAGGAGCTGCTGGACGGACTGGAGATCCGCGGAGCTCCCACCCGCCGCGCGAGCTGAGGCTCCAGCTCGTACGACATAGCCCCTACGACGCCTCCGACGCCCGAGGCTCCCTGCGCATGACGTACGCCGCCCCCGCCCCCGCTCCGAACAGCGCCCCCACCGACACCGCCGTCGCCAGCCAGCTCGCGCCCAGCCAGTGCGCCCCGAACCAGCCGAGGGCGACGCTGTACGCGGCCCAGGTCAGGCCGGCCAGGGCCGACCAGGGGAGGAAGTCGCGGGCGCGGCGGTGGGCGGCGCCCGCGCCGAGGGAGACGACCGAGCGGCCGGCGGGAGCGAAGCGGGCGAGGACGACGAGCGCGCCGCCGCCC
>NZ_JBHUQX010000756.1:0-1966 GCF_042674225.1 Streptomyces sp. NPDC056948 | reverse complement strand
GCAGCTTCTTCAGCTCGACCTGGCCCTCGCCCGTGCCCACGACCAGGTCGTGCACCGGGACGTCCGCGACGATGCGGTTCATCTTCTTCTTCTCGGCGGCGAGCAGGGACTTCACCCGGTTCGGGTTGCCCTCCGCGACCAGGACGATGCCGGCCTTGCCGACGGCGCGGTGCACCACGTCCTGGCTGCGGTTCATCGCCACCGCGGGGGTCGTCGTCCAGCCCCGGCCGACGTTGTCGAGCACCGCCGCAGCGGCGCCGGGCTGTCCCTCCATCTGCCCGAAGGCGGCCCGCTCGGCCCGGCGCCCGAACACGATCGCCGACGCGAGGAAGGCGAGCAGGAGGCCCAGGATGCCGAGATAAATGGGGTGACCGATCAAGAAACCGATCGCGAGGAAGACACCGAAGGTGACGATTCCGACTGCCGCGAGTACAAGACCGATCTTCTTGTCGGCCCTGCGGGTCATCTTGTAGGTCTGAGCGATCTGCTTCAGTCGCCCGGGATTCGCAGCGTCCGCTGCAGGTTCCTTCCTCGCCATGCCACGCAGTCTACGTGGCCCCACAAGCGCCGACGACGGCAGTGCCCGCGGGGGCCCATGGGGGAGGGGCCGGGGTTCAGGGGCGGAGGGAGACGGACCCGGGAACGGACTGGTCGAGGACGCGCTGCGTCTCGACCCGGTCCTTGGCGCGACGGCGGTCCTCCAGCACGGAGGTCCACGCGTTGCGGCGGGCGGTGCGCTGACCGCTGCTCATCAGCAGCGACTCGACGGCACGCAGTGCGGTGGTGAAGGACGGAATCGCGGTGGCGCGGACCGGCGCGGCCTGCATGGGTGAGGTCCCCCCTCGGTATGGGTGTACGTGCTGTGAGTTCAGCGTCACTGATTGGTGTTACCAGGGCGTGACCGGCCGGTCAAACACCCATGAAGCCCCGGCGGGGACTGGTGAAACGCCGACGCGGTCCTGACATGTGCCCTCATCTGCGAGGACGGTCAGGACCGCGTCAAATCGGCCGCTACTGGCGGGTAGCGTCTTGTGCGGGAATTCACACGCTTGTCCCGCCCTGCGCCGGGCAGGGTGGTGACGATGTGTCAGACGGTCTGGGCCGCGATGCGCGCGTCCCGCTGCTCCATGGCCATCTTGAAGAGCCGTCCCGCGCGGTACGAGGAGCGCACCAGCGGGCCGGACATCACACCGGAGAAGCCGATCTGCTCGGCCTCCTGCTGCAGCTCCACGAACTCGTGCGGCTTCACCCAGCGCTCCACGGGGTGGTGGCGCACGGAGGGCCGCAGGTACTGCGTGATGGTGACCAGCTCGCAGCCCGCGTCGTGGAGCTGCTTGAGCGCGTCGCTGACCTCCTCGCGGGTCTCGCCCATGCCGAGGATCAGGTTCGACTTGGTGACGAGGCCGTAGTCGCGGGCCTCGGTGATGACCTTGAGGGAGCGGTCGTAGCGGAAGCCGGGGCGGATGCGCTTGAAGATCCGCGGGACCGTCTCGACGTTGTGAGCGAAGACCTCGGGGCGGGAGGAGAAGACCTCCGCGAGCTGCTCGGGGACGGCGTTGAAGTCGGGCGCGAGCAGCTCGACCTTGGTCCGGCCGGCCTCGCGGTCCGCCGTCTGCTGGTGGATCTGGCGGACCGTCTCGGCGTACAGCCAGGCGCCGCCGTCCTCCAGGTCGTCGCGGGCGACGCCGGTGATCGTGGCGTAGTTCAGGTCCATCGTGACCACGGACTCGCCGACCCGGCGGGGCTCGTCGCGGTCGAGCGCCTCGGGCTTGCCGGTGTCGATCTGGCAGAAGTCACAGCGCCGGGTGCACTGGTCGCCGCCGATGAGGAAGGTCGCCTCGCGGTCCTCCCAGCACTCGTAGATATTGGGGCAGCCGGCTTCCTGGCAGACCGTGTGCAGGCCCTCGCTCTTCACGAGGTTCTGCATCTTGGTGTACTCGGGACCCATTTTCGCCCGGGTCTTGAT
>NZ_JBHUQX010000755.1:0-1966 GCF_042674225.1 Streptomyces sp. NPDC056948 | reverse complement strand
GCCCACGAGCCGGGACGCCGAGCGCTCCCTGTCGCCGTCGCCGTCCGCCTCGACGTCGTCGGCCGCGCCGACGAAGACGCCCGAGAAGCCGGAAAAGACGCAGGAGAAGACGCCGGAACAGAAGAAGCCGGCCGCGACTCCCAGCAGGAAGCCGGAGAACACGCCCTCCCGTACGGCCACGCAGGCCCCCGAGAAGCCCAGCGCCCCCGCAGCTCTCTCCGAGGAGTCCGCCGCCGCGGCCCAGGTGCTCAAGCTGGTGAACGAGGAGCGGGCCAAGGTGGGCTGCAGCGCGGTCGCCGCGAACAGCGCGCTGACCGAGCTGGCGCAGAACTACAGCGAGGACATGCGCGCCCGGGGCTTCTTCGACCACACCGACCCCGACGGCAAGACGCCGTGGGACCGGGCGGAGAAGGCCGGGATATCCAACCTCGGCGGCGAGAACATAGCCCGCGGCCAGGCCGACGCCGCGGCCGTGATGGATGCCTGGATGAACAGCCCCGGCCACCGCGCCAACATACTGAACTGCGACTTCAAGACGCTGGGCGTCGGCGTCGAGTTGGGTTCGGGCGGCCCGTGGTGGACTCAGAACTTCGGCTACTAGACCCTCCCCGGTGCGCTAGGGCGCGCTAACCAAAAGTTAGCGCAACCTGTTGGCGAGCGCTGTGCTGGCGTATTCTTGGGGGATGACCACCACCCAGGAGCTCACGGAGGGGCTGGACGATCTTCCGTACAGCGTGTTCGCCAAGGCCTGCCCTTCGCGTGGCACGCTCGAGCACGCCACGGGTCGCTGGGGCGGCCTCGCGCTGAGCGCTCTGTACGAGGGGTCGCTGCGCTTCAACGAGCTGCGCCGCCGGGTCGACGGTGTGAGCGAGAAGATGCTGTCCCAGACGCTGCACGCGCTGGAGCGCGACGGCCTGGTCCACCGCGAGGCCCAGCCGACCAACCCGCCCCGCGTGGACTACGAACTGACGCCGCTGGGACGCGGAGTGGCCGAGCGGCTGCTCGCCCTGATCCACTTCGTGGAGGGCAGCATGGACGACGTCCTGGCCGCGCGCGAGCGGTACGACTCCGCTAGGGCGTGATCCGCGGCGGTCGCTGGCACTTCGGGCAGTAGTAGCTCGACCGGTTCATCCAGGGCCGCCGGCGCATCGGCGTACCGCAGCGCCGGCAGGGCAGGCCCTCGCGGCCGTACGCGTCGAGGGACCGGTCGAAGTAGCCCGACTCGCCGTTGACGTTGACGTAGAGGCTGTCGAAGCTGGTGCCGCCCACCGCGAGGGCGGAGTTCATCACGTCCCGCACATGGCCCAGGAGCAGCAGCGTGCGCGGACGGGTGAAGGTCGTGGTCGGGCGCTCGTAGTGGATGCGGGCCCGCCACAGGGCCTCGTCCGCGTAGATGTTGCCGACGCCGCTGATCAGCGACTGGTCGAGCAGGGCCCGTTTGATCGTGGACCGCTTGCGGCGCAACGCCTGGTGGAAGGCCTCTTCGTCGAAGAGCGGGTCGAGCGGGTCGCGGGCGATGTGCGCGATGACGTCGGGCAGGCCCTCGGGGGTGTTGTCGTGCAGCGACAGACCGCCGAAGGTGCGCTGGTCGACGAAGCGGAGTTCGGTGTCCAGGGCGTCCGTGAAGCGGGCGCGGATGCGCAGGTGCTTCTCGTCGGGAGCCGCGTGCGGCTGCACCAGTAGCTGGCCGCTCATGCCGAGGTGGGCCAGGATCGACTGGTCCGTGTCCTCCAGGGGCAGCCACAGGTACTTGCCCCGGCGGCTGGGCGTGCCGATGCGGTGGCCCTTCAGGCGGTCCGCGAAGTCGTCGCCGCCCGCGAGGTGGCGGCGCACCGCACGAGGGTGCAGCACCTCGACCTCGGCGACGGTCCGGTGGGCGACCCACCGCTCCAGGCCGCGCCGTACGACCTCGACCTCGGGCAACTCGGGCATGGGCTCCCCCGGTGTACGAACCGAGCGCCCGCCC
>NZ_JBHUQX010000754.1:0-1979 GCF_042674225.1 Streptomyces sp. NPDC056948 | reverse complement strand
GCGTACGACTGACTTCGCGAAGGCCGCCCGAGGGGCGGCCTTCGGTGTTTCCCGGGGTCGCTCCTCTCCCAGCGCATCACACCGGATCCCATCGGATCCTCGGAGAAGGAGCACGGACCCATGAACCTGCTCGGCTTGCCGGACGACTCCCGCCCGTTCGCCCTGCTGCGCCGCCGCACCCCGGGCCAGGACCATGATCAGGTCGAGGTCCTGATCGGCCCGGTCGCCACGTACGACCGTCTCGCCGACCTCCCCGACGAGGGCCTCGCGCTCGTCCCCTTCCGGCAGATCCGCGAGCGCGGCTTCGACGTCCGCGACGACGGCACGCCCCTGACGGTGCTGACGCCCGAGGAGTCGTACGAGATCCCGCTGGCCGACGCCCTGGAACAGCTTCCGGGGCATGACGTACGCGTCGAGGGCGGCGGCTTCGACGTGGCCGACGAGGAGTACGCGGAGATCGTCGGGCGGGTGCTGCGGGAGGAGATCGGGCGGGGCGAGGGCGCGAACTTCGTGATCCGGCGGACGTACGAGGGCGAGATCCCCGGGTTCGGCCGGGCCGACGCGCTGGCGCTGTTCCGGCGGCTGCTGGAGGGCGAGCGGGGCGCGTACTGGACGTTCGTCGTGCACACCGGGGACCGGACGCTGGTCGGGGCGAGCCCGGAGGTGCACGTCCGGATGTCCGGCGGCACGGTCGTCATGAACCCGATCAGCGGCACCTACCGCTACCCCGCCGAGGGGCCGACCCCCGAGCATCTGCTCGGCTTCCTCGCCGACGGCAAGGAGATCGAGGAGCTGTCGATGGTCGTCGACGAGGAGCTCAAGATGATGTGCACCGTCGGCGACATGGGCGGCGTCGTGGTCGGACCCCGGCTGAAGGAGATGGCGCATCTCGCGCACACCGAGTACGAGCTGCGCGGGAAGTCCTCGCTGGACGCGCGGGAGGTGCTGAAGGAGACCATGTTCGCGGCGACCGTCACCGGCTCGCCGGTACAGAACGCCTGCCGGGTGATCGAGCGGCACGAGGTCGGGGGGCGCGGCTACTACGCCGGGGCGCTGGCCCTCCTCGGGCGCGATTCCGGCGGGGCGCAGACCCTGGACTCCCCCATCCTCATCCGCACCGCCGACATCGACGCGGACGGCGGGCTGCGGGTGCCGGTGGGCGCCACGCTCGTGCGCGGGTCCGACCCCGAGAGTGAGGTCGCGGAGACCCATGCGAAGGCGGCGGGCGTGCTGGCGGCCCTGGGCGTACGGCCGGGCAGGCCGCGTGCGGAGTCCGTGCGGCCGAAGCTCACCGACGATCCACGCGTGCGTGCCGCGCTCGACGGGCGCCGGGCGTCGCTGGCGCCGTTCTGGCTGCGGATGCAGGAGCGCTCCGAGGGGCTCACCGGACACGCCCTGGTCGTCGACGGCGAGGACACCTTCACGGCGATGCTCGCCCATGTGCTGCGGTCGAGCGGTCTGGAGGTGACCGTCCGGCGGTACGACGAGGCCGGGCTGCGGGAGGCGGTGCTCGCGCACGAGGGGCCGGTCGTGCTCGGCCCGGGCCCGGGTGACCCCGCCGATCTCACCGACCCCAAGATGCGGATCCTGCGGAACCTCACCGCCGAGGTCATCCGCGGCCATCCGCACGGCGTGCTCGGCGTCTGCCTCGGGCACGAGCTGATCGCGGCCGAGCTGGGACTGGAGATCGTACGGAAGGACGTGCCGTACCAGGGCGCGCAGACGGAGATCGAGCTGTTCGGGCGGCGTGAGACCGTCGGCTTCTACAACAGCTTCGTGGCGCGCTGCGACGAAGACGCCCACCAGGAGCTGGCCGCGCACGGTGTCGAGATCAGCCGGGCCGCGAACGGGGAGGTGCACGCGATGCGCGGGCCCGGGTTCGCCGGGGTGCAGTTCCACCCGGAGTCGATCCTGACGCTGAACGGCGCGGCGGTCGTACAGGAGTTGGTGGGGCAGTTGCGCAACACGACCGTGTAGCC
>NZ_JBHUQX010000753.1:0-2000 GCF_042674225.1 Streptomyces sp. NPDC056948 | reverse complement strand
TGTTTCACGTGAAACATGACCCCGCAGAAGACAGCCAAAGGGCGGTGTTTCACGTGAAACACCGCCCCTCTCTGTGTCTGCCCTACTTCTTGTCCTTCAGGCAGAGCAGGAAGTCCTTGCCGTCACCGCTCTCGGTGTACGAGTACTGGAAGTCCTTGGCCGCGGCCTCGCACTTGCTCGACGCCAGCGTGTCCGTGAGGAACGAGCCCTCGATCTTGGCCAGCACCACGTACTGCGCCTTCGCGTCGCTGCACTCGACGACTTCGAGGTCCGGGTTGTTGTCGCTGGTGCTGCCGCGGTGCATGCAGTCGCCGACGGACGCCGTGTTGGCGTCGTCCCGGCTGGTTATGTAGCCGCCGATGGCAATACCTGCCACCGCGATGACGATCACGATGTTCTTGATGGTCTTGAAGCTGAGCTTGCGGCCGGACGGCTGCGGCGGGACGGGGGCGTACGGAGCGCCCTGGGGCGGGAAGCCGGGCTGTCCGGGCTGCTGGGGGTAGCCGCCCTGCGGCGGGTACGGAGCCTGGGGCTGCCCCGCGGGCTGGTTCTGTGCGAACGGGTTGCCCTGGGGCGGCGGAGTGGTCATTCGGGGGTCCCCCTAGTACATGGTGAATGACGCGAACATGTCGCGAGATAAGACGCACGTAAGTTATCGGTCCCCACTGACAACCCAGTAGTCAGGAGTGGCTCTGTGTCATTGATGTGACACTTACCGGTGGCCAAACCGGGCCATAGATACCGCTACTGCCGCGTAGATAACGGCGATCGTGATCACCAGCGCCACGGATCGGCCGTCCGGAGGCAGCATCAAGGCCGCCACGGCGGCCGCGCCGACGAAGAAGACGTTGAAGAGGACGTCGTAGACGGAGAAGATCCGGCCACGGAAGCCGTCCTCCACCGAGGACTGCACGATGGTGTCCGTGGCGATCTTCGCGCCCTGGGTGGCCAGCCCCAGGACGAATGCCGCGACCAGCAGCGGGGTGGTGGCGAACGGCAGCCCGAGAGCGGGCTCCAGCAGCGCGGCGACCCCCGCGCACACGACGATCCAGCGGCCCGGCCCCAGTCGTCCCGCGGCCCAGGGCGTCACCACGGCCGCCGCGAAGAATCCCGCGCCGGAGACGCCCAACGCCAGTCCCAGCAGGGCGAGTCCGTCGTCCGTGGTCGAGGTGAGCGCGTACCGGCAGAGCATCAGCAGCATGACCAGCAGGGCGCCGTAGCAGAACCGCATCAGCGCCATCGCCGCCAGCGCCCAGGCGGCCTCTCTGCGCTGGGGCGCGGCCAGGTGACGTACGCCGGCCACCAGGTCGCGAACGGTGCCCGTGAGAGCGGGCGCGAGCCGCTCGCCCTCCAAGGTCCGGTCGGGGCCGAGGAGTTCCCGCGCCATGCTCAACGACGCCACAGCCGCGCACAGATACAGCCCGGCTGCCACGAGCACCACGGCCGCGTCGGAGTCCGCCACCACCAGGCGGACGACGAAGGCCAGGCCTCCCCCCGCGGTCGCCGCCAGCGTTCCGGCGGTCGGGGAGAGGGAGTTGGCGATGACCAGACGCTCGGCGTCGACCACGCGCGGCAGGGCGGCGGAGAGGCCCGAGAGAACGAAACGGTTGACCGCGGTGACGCACAGGGCGGAGACGTAGAAGAGCCAGTCGGGAGCCGGGCTGAGCATCAGCAGAGCCGTTGCCGAGGCCAGCAGGGCGCGCAGCAGGCTGCCGTACAGCAGGACCTGGCGGCGTCGCCAACGGTCCAGCAGGACACCGGCGAACGGGCCGACGAGGGAGTACGGAAGCAGCAGCACCGCCATGGCGGAGGCGACCGCCGCGGCGGAGGTCTGTTTCTCCGGAGAGAAGACGACGTATGCGGCGAGCGCGACCTGGTACACACCGTCGGCGCCCTGGGAGAGCAGGCGCACGGCGAGCAGACGCCGGAAGCCCTGGAAGCGCAACAGGACGCGCAGGTCACGGACGACGGCCATGGGGCACAGCCTCACATACGGGGAG
>NZ_JBHUQX010000752.1:0-2015 GCF_042674225.1 Streptomyces sp. NPDC056948 | reverse complement strand
GTACGGCACCTGCGGCCGGACGTCGTCCTCTTGGTTGTGCGCATGCCGTAGATCGACGCCATCCGCGCCACCGAGCAGATCCTGGCCACGCTGGACGAGCCGCCCCGGATCGTCGTGGTGACGACGTTCGAGAACGACTCCTATGTGTACGACGCGCTGCGCGCCGGAGCCGCCGGGTTCCTGCTGAAGCGGGCGGAGGCCGACGCGCTCGTGCAGGCGGTCCGGCTGGTGGCGCGCAGCGACAGCCTGCTGTTCCCGGCGGCCGTCCGCACGCTCGCGACCGAGCACGCACGCGCGCACCCCGCGCCGCCCGCGTGGGTGGCGAAGCTCACGGGACGCGAGCGGGAGGTCCTGCGGCACATGGCGGACGGGCGGACCAACGCGGAGATCGCCCGCCGGATGGAGGTCGGCCCCGCCACGGTGAAATCGCACGTGGCGGCGGTCCTGGCCAAGACGGGCACCCGGGACCGCACGCAGGCGGTCATCGCGGCGTACGAGGCGGGCTTCCTTAAAGCCGGATGAGAAATCGGGACGGGTGGGAACGATCCGCCCCTCCTGGCTCGTCCTCATGTTCGGGATGAACAAGACGATCAGGCGCGCATCGGTCTTCGCGCTGCTCCTTGTGTTCGCTCTGCTGGTCAGGGCGACCTGGGTGCAGTTCTACGACGGCCAGGCGCTCGCAGACGACAAGGACAACCGGCGGAACGCCATCGAGACGTACTCGGCGCCGCTCGGGAACATCATCGTGGGCGGCCGGTCGGTCACCGGCTCGACCCCGACGAAGACAGGCGACCTCAAGTACAAGCGCACATACACGGACGGTGAGCGGTACGCGGCGGTGACCGGCTTCGCCTCGCAGGCGTATGCGCCGACCCAGCTCGAGGGCATCTACACCGACCTCCTGAACGGCACGGACAACCGTCTGAAGTCCGTGATGGACACCGTCACCAACCAGCGGGCCGAACCGGGCAACGTGGTCACCACGGTCGACCCGGACGTGCAGAAGGCGGCGATCGACGCGCTCGGCGACAAGAAGGGCGGCGCCGTCGCCATCGACCCGAAGACCGGGAAGATCCTCGCGGTCGTGTCGACGCCGTCGTACGACCCCTCGTCGCTGACGGACGCCAACACCGCGGGGGTGGCCTGGAAGAAGCTCACGAGCGACCCGGAGAAGCCGCTGACCAACCGTGCGCTGCGGCAGCCGCTGCCGCCCGGCTCGACGTTCAAGCTGGTCGTGGCGGCGGCGGCGCTGGAGGACGGGCTGTACGAGTCGGTGGACGACAAGACCGACAGCCCGGACCCGTACACGCTGCCGGGCACCAGCACGGACCTGTCGAACGAGAACCCGAGCGCGCCCTGCACGAACGCCACGATCCGCACGGCGCTGCAGTACTCGTGCAACAACGTCTTCGCGAAGATGGCCGTCCAGCTCGGCCAGGACAAGGTGAAGGCGATGGCCGAGAAGTTCGGCTTCAACGACGACAAGCTGGATGTGCCGGTCCGGGCCTACACGAGCGTGTACCCGTCGGACATGTACCCGTCGCAGACCGCCCTGACGGGCATCGGCCAGTTCGACGTCACCGCGACCCCGCTGCAGATGGCCATGGTGTCGGCGGCGATCGCCAACGACGGCAAGCTGGTCTCGCCGCACATGGTCTCGCAGATCACCAACAGCGGCGGCGATGTGCTGCAGGACTACGACGACGAGGCGGACTCGAAGGAGATCGTCAGCTCCTCGACCGCCGAGCAGTTGCAGTCGGCGATGCAGACGGTCGTGAACAAGGGCACGGGCTCGAACGCCCAGATCGCGGGCGCGACGGTCGGCGGCAAGACGGGCACCGCCCAGCACGGCGAGAAGAACAGCCAGGTGCCGTACGCCTGGTTCACCTCGTACGGCAAGTCCGACTCGTCGGGCAAGGAGGTCGCCGTGGCGGTCATGGTCGAGCAGTCGAACGCCGCCCGGTCGGAGGTCAGCGGCAACGGCCTGGCGGCGCCGGTCGCCAGGGCGATGATGG
>NZ_JBHUQX010000751.1:0-2030 GCF_042674225.1 Streptomyces sp. NPDC056948 | reverse complement strand
CGAGCGAGGGCTCAGGCGCAGGCCGGTACGAGGGCTCGAGCGCGGCCGGGGAGCCGGGCGCGGGCGGGAAGCCACGCGCCCGGCAAGGAACGGGACGCAAGCCGAGGTCGGCCTCCCGGTGCGGGCAACGCGTGTCGGGCAGGGAGTGGGTGACGCACCGGCGCCGGTCAGGCGAAGCGGTTCCGTAGGCGGCGGTACAGCCCCGGGGCCAGGGTTCGGAGGCGGGCCGGGAGGGTTCGCCAGGCGGGGGCGTACGCCTCGTCGCGGTCCTGGCGTACGGCCTCCCAGACCTCGCGGGCGACGCTGCCGGGTGAGACGGGGCGGGGGGTGGCGCGGTCGTAGGGGTTGCCCCGGCGGGTGGGTCCGACGCGGCCGGGCACGACGAGGGTGACGCCCACGCCCGTGCCGCGCAGTTCCTGGCGCAGCGCCTCGGCGAAGGCGGCCAGGCCCGCTTTCGCGGCGGAGTGCACCGCCTCCTCCCGTACGCCCACGCGGCCCGCGACCGAGCCGAGCAGCACCACCCGGCCCCGGCCGGCCGCGATCATGGACGGCAGTACTTCGCGCACGAGGTGGAGCGTGGCGTTGAGGTCCAGGGCCAGCACCCGGTCGATGTCGGTGTGCGGCATGGCCGCGAACGGGCCCGTCCAGCCGATGCCCGCCCCGGCGAACAGGACGTCGATCCGGCCGGTCGCGTGCAGCGCGGACTGGGCCAGCAGGCGCGGACCGCCCGGGGCGGCGAGGTCGGCGGGCAGTACGAGGGCCGAGGTGCCGGACGCCGTCTGCTCCAGGCAGCGCCGGTCGCGTCCGTTGAGGAGCAGTTGCCAGCCGTCCATGGCGAATCGCCGCGCCGTGGCCGCCCCGATGCCCGAGGAGGCCCCGGTGACGAGGGCCACGCGCCGGTCCAGTCGCCGCGCCGGTCCGTGCTCGCGCACCCGGGCAGGGGCAGCGGGGCCGCGTGGGGCGGGGCCCGGTGGGTCGTAGGCCGAGCCGGAGCCGGTGAGTGTCATCGGTCGGTCTCCCTGCGCTGTACGTCCGCCGTGGTCTCGTCTGTCTCCATGCGGGTCCCTGCTGGGTCCCTTCACACGGAACCTCCTCTTCCAGGACACCGCCATCCCGGTGCACCGCGCCAGCGCTGGAGCCCTCTCACGGGCCCGGCTCACCCGGTCCGACGTGCCCGTTTCCGTAGGCGGTCCACGGGCCGGGCCCGTCCGCGACGGCCGCCGCAGGACCACCCCTGCGGGCCGCGGGGTGCCGCCAGGCGGCGGTATCGCGACACAGCTTCCAATGATGTTGAACATTGAACCGGAATAGGTCTACGGTGGTGCGCGTTGATGTAGTTCAAGATTCAACATCAAGAGTCGTCATCACATCACTCGCAGGAGGCGCACCCATGAGCATCTTCAGCAGCAAGGACACCGAGACCGCCACCGCCACGTCCGGCGCCGTCCGGCCGGAGCTGGCCGCCCTCACCGGCGACTACACGATCGACCCCGCGCACTCGACGATCGGCTTCGTCGCCCGCCACGCCATGGTCACCAACGTCAAGGGCGGCTTCCAGGACTTCACCGGCACGCTCCGCCTCGACGGCACCGACCCCTCGCAGTCCTCGGCCTCCCTCGACGTCGTGATGGACAGCATCGAGACGGGCAACGCCGACCGGGACGGCCACCTCAAGAGCGCGGACTTCTTCAAGGCGGACGAGTTCCCGGCCATGACGTTCCGCTCCACCAAGGCGGAGTCCCTCGGTGGCGACGACTACCGCATCACCGGCGACCTGACGATCCTCGGCACGACCCGCCCTCTCGCCATCGACCTGGAGTTCAACGGCGCCGCGAAGGACCCCTTCGGCAACGAGCGCGTGGGCTTCGAGGGCAAGGCGGAGATCCTGCGCTCCGAGTGGGGCCTGACCTGGAACGCCGCCCTGGAGACCGGCGGCGTCCTCGTCTCCGACAAGATCAAGCTCAGCTTCGACATCTCGGCGATCAGGAACGCCTGAACCTCCGGCCACGCCGTACGGGGCGACTCCGTGC
>NZ_JBHUQX010000750.1:0-2035 GCF_042674225.1 Streptomyces sp. NPDC056948 | reverse complement strand
TCCCGGTGGCGGTGGCGGCGGTTTCGCCGGTCGTCCGGGTGGTCCCGGCGGCGGCGGTCGTCCCGGCTTCGGCGGTCGTCCGGGTGGTCCCGGTGGCCGTGGTGGCACGCAGGGTGCCTTCGGCCGTCCCGGCGGTCCGGCGCGTCGTGGCCGCAAGTCGAAGCGGCAGAGGCGCCAGGAGTACGAGGCCATGCAGGCCCCGTCGGTCGGCGGTGTGATGCTGCCTCGCGGCAACGGCGAGACCGTTCGCCTGTCGCGCGGTGCCTCCCTCACCGACTTCGCGGAGAAGATCAACGCCAATCCGGCGTCGCTCGTCGCGGTCATGATGAACCTCGGTGAGATGGTCACGGCCACGCAGTCCGTCACCGACGAGACGCTGCACCTCCTCGCCGGCGAGATGAACTACACGGTTCAGATCGTCAGCCCGGAGGAGGAGGACCGCGAGCTCCTCGAGTCCTTCGACATCGAGTTCGGCGAGGACGAGGGCGACGAGGAGGACCTGATGGTCCGCCCGCCCGTCGTCACCGTCATGGGTCACGTCGACCACGGTAAGACCCGGCTCCTCGACGCCATCCGCAAGACGAACGTCATCGCGGGCGAGGCCGGCGGCATCACCCAGCACATCGGTGCCTACCAGGTCGCGACCGAGGTCAACGAGGAAGAGCGCAAGATCACCTTCATCGACACCCCGGGTCACGAGGCGTTCACCGCCATGCGTGCCCGTGGTGCGAGGTCGACCGACATCGCGATCCTGGTCGTCGCGGCCAACGACGGCGTCATGCCGCAGACGGTCGAGGCGCTCAACCACGCCAAGGCGGCCGAGGTCCCGATCGTCGTCGCGGTCAACAAGATCGACGTCGAGGGTGCCGACCCGACCAAGGTGCGCGGTCAGCTGACCGAGTACGGCCTGGTGGCCGAGGAGTACGGCGGCGAGACGATGTTCGTCGACATCTCCGCCAAGCAGGGTCTGCACATCGACTCCCTGCTGGAGGCCGTGGTCCTCACGGCCGACGCCTCGCTCGACCTGCGGGCCAACCCGAACCAGGACGCGCAGGGCATCTCGATCGAGTCCCGTCTCGACCGCGGCCGTGGTGCCGTGTCGACGGTCCTCGTCCAGCGCGGCACGCTGCGGGTCGGCGACACCATGGTGGTCGGCGACGCGTACGGCCGAGTCCGGGCGATGCACGACGACAACGGCAACAGCGTTGCCGAGGCCGGTCCCTCGACGCCGGTTCAGGTCCTGGGCCTGACCAACGTCCCGGGTGCGGGCGACAACTTCCTGGTGGTCGACGAGGACCGTACGGCTCGTCAGATCGCCGAGAAGCGCGCCGCCCGTGAGCGCAACGCCGCGTTCGCCAAGCGCACGCGCCGCGTGTCGCTGGAGGACCTGGACAAGGTGCTCAAGGCCGGCGAGGTCCAGCAGCTGAACCTGATCATCAAGGGTGACGCTTCCGGATCCGTCGAGGCGCTCGAGTCCTCGCTGCTCCAGCTGGACGTCGGCGAAGAGGTCGACATCCGCGTCCTGCACCGTGGTGTCGGTGCGGTCACGGAGTCCGACATCGACCTGGCGATGGGCTCCGACGCCATCGTGATCGGCTTCAACGTGCGCGCCGCCGGGC
The DNA here is from genome assembly GCF_042674225.1 of Streptomyces sp. NPDC056948. Lineage (NCBI taxonomy): Bacteria > Bacillati > Actinomycetota > Actinomycetes > Kitasatosporales > Streptomycetaceae > Streptomyces > Streptomyces sp. NPDC056948. The sequence goes on along the minus strand of NZ_JBHUQX010000750.1, from coordinate 416 downwards.
GTGCGCAGCAGATGGCCGAGCGCGAGGGTGTGGACGTCCGCTACTACTCGGTCATCTACCAGGCGATCGAGGAGATCGAGGCGGCCCTCAAGGGCATGCTCAAGCCGGAGTACGAAGAGGTCGAGCTCGGCACGGCGGAGATCCGCGAGGTCTTCAAGTCGTCCAAGCTGGGCAACATCGCGGGTGTTCTCATCCGCTCCGGCGAGGTCAAGCGGAACACCAAGGCCCGCCTGCTGCGCGATGGCAAGGTCATCGCGGAGAGCCTCAACATCGAGGGCCTGCGTCGCTTCAAGGACGACGTCACCGAGATCCGCGAAGGGTTCGAGGGCGGTATCAACCTCGGCAACTTCAACGACATCAAGATCGACGACGTCATCGCGACGTACGAGATGCGCGAGAAGCCGCGGGTGTAACAC
>NZ_JBHUQX010000749.1:0-2081 GCF_042674225.1 Streptomyces sp. NPDC056948 | reverse complement strand
GGGCGCGACCAGCCACGACGGGGCCGCGGCCGATCGACGGAGGGAGGTCACCCCTTCGTGCCACCGGCGGTAAGCCCGGTCACCAGGTTCTTCTGCACGAGGTAGAAGAAGATGGCAGCCGGTATCGCGATCAGCACAGCCGTCGCGGCCATCAGGTTCCGCTGCGCGTCATGCTCGCTCACAAAGGTCTGCAGACCGACGGCAAACGTGTACTTGTCGTCGCTCAGCATGAACGTCGAGGCGAACGCGACCTCACCGAAGGCCGTGAGGAAGCTGTAGAACGCCGCGACCGCGAGGCCCGGCTTGGCGAGCGGCAGGATCAGCCGCGCGAACGTGCCGAAGGGGGTCAGCCCGTCGACGCGCCCGGCCTCGTCGATCTCGAACGGGATGGTGTCGAAATAGCCCTTCATCAGCCAGGCGCAGTACGGCACGATCGTGGTGCAGTTGACAAGGATGAGACCAAGGTAGCTGTCGATGAGCTGGAGATCCGAGAGGATCTGGTACATCGGCACGATCAGTACCGCGATCGGGAACATCTGGGTGACGAGCAGCACCCACATCAGCTTCCGGTAGCCGGGGAAGCGCATGCGGGAGACCGCGTAGCCGGTGGACGCCGCGACGACGACGCCGATGAGCGTCGTGCCCAGCACCACGACCAGCGTGCTCTTCAGCCAGTCGAAGAAGCTCGTGTCCTGGAGGACGAACGCGTAGTTGTCGAGCGTCATCTTGCTCCAGATGCGCCCGGGGTGGAGATAGTCGTCCTTGTCCGGGCCGAGGGACAGGAAGACCAGCCAGGCGATCGGGAAGAGCGCGGTCAGGCTCGCGCCGATCAGTACGGCGTGCGAGGCGAGGGAGGCCGCGCGGCTGTTCTCGCCGCGACGGCGGACCTTGCGCGGGTCGCCCGCGGGGTGCCGCCCGGTGGCCGGGGCGGAGGTCTCGACGGTGGTCGTACTCATGGGGACTCCTGCCTCAGATCGCGAGCTGCTGCTCGTTGCGGTTAAGCCAGCGGCGGTAGAACGAGGTGAAGACGATCAGGAGGGACAGGAGCAGGATTCCGTAGGCGGCGGACTGGGCGTAGTCACGCGGCTGCTGCCCGAAGCCGAGCTGATAGGCCCAGGTCACGAGGATCTGGGCGTCGGGGGCGGTGTTGCCGAACAGCAGGAAGATGATGGCGAACTGGTTGAAGGTCCAGATGACGCCGAGCAGTACGACGGTGGTGCTGACGGACCTCAGGCCGGGCAGGGTGACGTACCGGAACCGCTGCCAGGCGTTGGCGCCGTCCATCTCGGAGGCCTCGTACAGGCTCGCGTCGATCGACTGCAGGCCGCCGAGCAGCGAAACCATCATGAACGGCACACCGCACCAGGTGTTGACCATGATCGCGGCGAACCGCTGCCAGAAGGTGTCCTCCAGCCACAGCGGCGTCGGCAGGTGCAGGAACTCGAGGCCGGAGTTGATGATGCCGCCGTCGGCGAGCATGAACCGCCAGCCGAAGACGGTGACGAAGGTCGGCACCGCCCAGGGCAGCACCAGGATCATCCGGTAGAGGGTGCGGCCGCGCAGCTTCTGGTTGAGCAGCAGCGCGAGCCCGAGGCCGATGCCGTAGTGCAGGGCGACACAGGCCGCCGTCCAGAAGACCGTCCACAGGAAGTGCGACCAGAAGCGGTCGTACGACGTCGGGCCCCACAGGATGTCGGCGTAGTTGTCCAGGCCGATGAACTTGTAGGTGGCGTCGATCTCGTTGACGCCGATCGTGCGGGCGGTGTTGAGGCTGGTGGCGTCGGTGAGCGTGAGGTACAGGCCGTACGCCAGCGGGTACAGCACGAGGACCCCGAGGACGATCGCCACCGGGGCGATCATCGCGTAGGCGTACCAGTGCTTGTGGAAGCCGTTCTTCAGCCGCTGGGCCGGCCCGGGGCGCGGTTCCCGCTCACCGCGCCGCTTGCCGGTCGCTCGGTCGATGACGACTGTCATGGTTCGACACCTTCTGGAGGTTCAAGGAAGTCAGGGAGGCCAAGGGGAGCTGCCGGGCTCGGGCCCGGGCGCGGGCCGGTGGCCGCCGGATCCCCTCCCCCCGGGGG
>NZ_JBHUQX010000748.1:0-2093 GCF_042674225.1 Streptomyces sp. NPDC056948 | reverse complement strand
GGCCCTGCTGCGTGACGGTCTGGAGGCCCGCGTGGTGCAGCACGGTGATCAGCGCCGACGTGCGCACGCTGCGGTCCCAGACGATCACGGTGCCGCCGCCGTACTCGCCGCGGGGGACCACGCCCTCGAACTCCTCGTACTCCAGTGGATGGTCCTCCGTGGGCACGGCCAGCCGCTTGTCCTTCGGGTCCGCCGAGGGGCCCTTGGGGACCGACCAGGGCTTCAGCACGTCGTCCACCTGCAACCGGAAGTCGAAGTGCATCGTGCTCGCGTCATGGATCCGCACCACGAACCGGGGCCTGTCCCCGGAGGACGCCCCGCGGCCCCGGGGCTCGCCGGTCCGGCCGAAGTCGCTCTTGCCGCGGTAGTCCCGCAGCCGCTCCCGCTCAGCCATCTGCGGCTCCTTCCCGAAGCCCGCCGACGTGCCCCGGGTACCCGTCAGAACTCCTCGTGCACCTCGGGGTCCCCGCCGACCCGCCGGTGCGCCCGGTCGGCGACGGCCCGCAGCTCGTCCTCGCTCAGCTCGAAGCCGAAGACGTCGAGGTTCGCGCGCTGCCGCTCGGGGTTCGCCGACTTCGGGATGGGCACCGCGCCGAGCTGCGTGTGCCAGCGCAGGACCACCTGTCCGGCCGACACCCCGTGCGCCTCGGCGATCCGCGCCACGGCCGGGTCCTGCAGCAGGGGCGTGCCCCGGCCCAGCGGACTCCAGCTCTCGGTGACGATGTTCCTGCCCGCGTGGAAGGCGCGCAGCTCGTCCTGCGGCAGGAAGGGGTGCAGCTCGATCTGGTTCACGGAGGGCAGGACGCCGGTCTCCTTCTCCAGCCGCTCGATGTGCGTGGCCGTGAAGTTAGAGACGCCGATCGACCGGACGAGCCCCTCCTCGCGCAGCTTGATCATGGCCTTCCAGGAGTCGACGTACCGGTCCACGCGCGGCAGCGGCCAGTGGATCAGGTACAGGTCGACGTACTCCAGGCCGAGGCGGGCCCGGGACTCCTCGAACGAGGCGAGGGTCTCCTCGTAGCCGTGGTGCCGGCCGGGGAGCTTCGTCGTCACGACGATCTCCTCGCGCGGCACCATGCCGGAGGTCACCCCACGGCCCACCCCCGTCTCGTTGCGGTAGTTCGTCGCCGTGTCGATCAGGCGGTAGCCCGCTTCCAGGGCCGAGAGCACCGCCTGCTGCGCCTCGTCGTCGCCCAGCGGCCAGGTGCCCAGGCCCAGGGCGGGGAGCGTCGTACCGTCGTTGAGTGTGTGCGTCGGGATGCTGATCACCGTCGGACCTTCCCGTTGACTGTCGGCTGTGTCCTCCCTCCAGCGTCACGGATAGGGTGGGCGATGATCAACCGGACGGGTGGCGGATGAGGGCGGCGGACGGCATGGACAGCGCCGGGAAGAAGCCGGTGACGGGATCGGGGCGTCCCACCTCGCGGGACGTGGCCCGGCTCGCCGGCGTGTCGCACACCGCGGTGTCCTTCGTGTTCAACGGCCGGGCCGACGGCAACCTCTCGCCCGCCACCCAGGAACGCATCCGGCAGGCCGCGACCCAGCTCGGCTACCGGCCCGACCCCGTCGCCCGCGGCCTGCGCCGCAGCCGTACGGCCGTGATCGGCCTGGTCACCGACGAGATCGCCTCCTCGCCGTTCGCCGGGCGGCTGCTGCGCGGCGCGATGGACACCGCCTGGGCCGGGGAGCACCTGGTCCTCACCGTCGACTCCGGCGGCGACCCGGCCAAGGAGGACGCGGCGGTCGCCGAACTCCTCGACCGGCGTGTCGACGGCATCATCTACGCGGCGATGTCCCTGCGCCGCGTCCGCGTCCCCGAAGGACTGCACCGCACCCACTCCGTGCTGGCCAACTGCCTGCCCGAGGACGGCTCGCTGCCCGCCGTCATCCCCGCCGAGCGCGCGGGCGGCCGGACGGCGGCCCGGCTGCTGCTGGAGCAGGGGCACCAGCGGGTCGCGCTCGTCGGCGGGCAGGACGACATCGCCTCGGTGGAGCGGCTGCGCGGCTTCCGCGACGCGCTGCGCGCCGAGGGCATCACCGTGCCCAAAGACTGGGTCGTACGGACCGGAGGCGAGATCTCCGGTGGGTACGAG
>NZ_JBHUQX010000747.1:0-2099 GCF_042674225.1 Streptomyces sp. NPDC056948 | reverse complement strand
GCGGGGCACAGTCCTTTCGCGGCTCCCGGAGAAGTCCGGATCAGTCGGTCACGTACTGGTGCAGCCCCGGCACGGTCAGCGTGCCGCCGAACTGGCCGGCCTGTACGACCTTCACGTTGGTGAAGTAGATCAGCGGGATGTTCAGGGGCGGCGGGTGCTCCGGGTCGAACGTGACCGGGATCAGGCCGAGCAGGTTTCCGGAGATGCTCTCCGTGTACATCACCGTCTTGCCGTCGGTGATCGTGGACTTCGAGCCCTTCGCCGCCTGGACGTGGTGGGTCTTGCCGGACGCCTTGTCCGTGACGAGCTGGTGCAGGTCCCCGATGTCGGTTCCGTCGCTGATGACGTACTTCAGGACCTTCTTGGTGGCGCCGCTCGCGGTCTTCACCTCGACGATGCCCTGGTAGTCGGCACCCTTCAGCGTCAGCGAGCTGGCCTCCAGGCGCCAGGGCTCGTCGGGGACGAGGAGCTCGTTGTCCACCCCGCCCTCGGCGTCCGTGGCGGCCGGGCAGTCCTCGGGGTCCACGGAGGGGCTCTCGGACGGGCTGGGGGAGGCGGTGGCCTTCCCTGCCGCGTCCTCGGCCTTCTCGGCCGCCTTCTCGACGGCCTTGCTCGTGTCCCCGGCCGCCTTCGACGCCGCGTCCGTCGTGTCCTTGACGGTGTCCTCGACCGTGTCGGTCGTCTTCTTGACCGCGTCGGCCGCGTCGTCCTTGCTCGTGTCCGAGGACGTCTCGGTGTCCTCGGCCTTGCTCGTGTCGCCGGACGGCGAGGCGGACGCGGAGGGCGTCGGGCTCGGGCTCTCGGTGGACTTGCCACCCGTGAGGATGCCGCCGATCGCGTCGCCGATGTCCTCGAGGACGTTGCCGCCGCTCTTGGACGGCGACGGGCTGGGCGTCGTCTCGTCGTCCTCGCCCGACGCACCCTCGGATGCCGAAGGGGTCGGGGTGGGCTCGGTCTTGTCGCCCTCGTCGTCGGAACCTGAATCCGACGAAGAGGACGAGCCCTCCTTGTCCGCACCCGCGTCCGAACCGGCGGACGCCGAGGGAGTCGGCTCGGCCGAGCCCTTGTCCTCGTCGCCCGCGGACTCGCTCTCACTCGCCGAGGGCGACGGGGAGGCGCCGTCCTTGTCGTCCTCCATCGCCGCGAGGCAGTCCTTGTACTCGTCGGCCTTCAGGCTGTTGGAGGTCGACGGCTGCTCGTCGGCGAGGGCGAGCGTCGGGGTGAATCCCATGCCCATGAGGACCGCGGTGGGCATCGCCGCCATGGCTATCGCCTTGCCGGCGGGCATCTGGAACCGGGTGAAGAGCGGCTTCTTGGGAGCCGCGTGACGTGGCCCGGTTCTCGCCTTCGCCTGGGCGGCGGGAGAACCGTCGCGGGGGTCAACCGACACGGTACCCCCCGTTGCCGGCCTCGGACCTGACGCCGTCCGCGGGGCCGCCGTCGCCGGTCCCGTACGGAGGGTGCGTCCCGCCCGTCTCACCGGCCGGGCTCTCGGGAGAGGGCTCAACGGCTCCTTCTCCCGTCGGTCCCTGACCGGCCGCCCGAGGCCCCTTCCCCGTGTCCTCCGTCTTGCCCGGCACCCAGGCGACGGCGAGGGCGCCGCCGAGCATCGCCAGCAGGAAGCCGATGAGGAAGCCTCCGATGTTGGAGACCACCAGCGACACCAGGGCGAGGATGATCGCGGCGACACCGGCGAAGACCCGCGTCGCCTGCTGGAACCACATGGTCAGTCCCAGGGTGATCAGCAGGACCCCGATGATGAGGGAGCCGGCACCCGCGGTGGTCGCCATGGTGAGCGACATGGTTCCCAGCTTGAGGGTGGCGTAGGGGAAGTAGGCGATCGGCACCCCGCCGAGGATGGTGAACAGGCCTGCCCAGAACGGCCGGGTGCCCCGCCAGTCACGGAATCGCCGACGTAGCCGGGCGAAAGTCCCGGCGCTCTGGACCGGAGTCTCGGCACTCATGGAAAACAGCTCCCTCGGTCCGATGAAGGTACGTACCGGCTCGGCCGCAGGCGTGGAAGCCGGAAAAGTCTGAGTCTGTGTGGTGGCCCGGCGCGGGGCCGGGCCCGAGGGGCGGGGAAGCGACGGCCTCCCCGC
>NZ_JBHUQX010000746.1:0-2104 GCF_042674225.1 Streptomyces sp. NPDC056948 | reverse complement strand
GGTCGGATACCGACTGACTGTCCGTTGACGCGCCAACCGCTGCGGGCGGACACCCCCCGACACGGCCCCTTCCGTGCGTACGCGGGTGCGGGTCCGCTGAGCTGCGGGCATGCGTGCCGCTGGGGGCGGCACGGGTGGGCGCAGCGGCACCCCGCTCCGCCGGGCTGCGGACCCACCCGACCTCAGCGATTACGCCGGGCACTGACAGGGATCAGCCCGTCACACAACCCCCAGCATCCCCCGAAGCGCATCGCGCAACGCCACCCTCTCCCCCTCGGAGAGCCCGGCCAGCGGCTCCCGGGCGAACCTCAGGGACTCCCGCAGACTCCGGGCCACCCGCCGCCCCTCACTCGTCGCCGCCGCCACCTTCACCCTCCGGTCCGCGGGATCCGGCTGTCGTTCCACCAGCCCCCGCGCCTCCAGCCGATCCACGATCCCCGTGACGTTGGACGGCTCGCACTTCAACCGCTGGGCGAGCCTCCGCATGGGCAGTGGCTCGAGGCACAGCAGGTTCAGGAGCCGCGCCTGCGCCCCGGTGAGGGAGTGTTCGGCCGCCGCCTCCTCGTAGTCCTCGTGGAACCGGGCCACGGCCTCGCCGATGAGCTCGACGACCTCGAGGGTCAGCGAGTCGGGGTGGGGGGAGTCCGGGGTCGGTGTGGTGGAAACCATGACGTCGAGGGTACCCGGTTATTTGACAACGTGAAACTTTCAGGAGCATGGTTGTTTCAGTTACTGAAACATCCGCTCGAGCCAGTGAGGACAGGCGCATCATGACCGACACCCCCACCCTCCCCGCCGTCAGCCGCGAGTGGCACCTGGCGAGCCGGCCCGTCGGCTGGCCGAAGCCCGAGGACTTCGCCTTCGTCGAGGCGGAGGTGCCGCAGCCGGGCGAGGGGCAGGTCCTCGTGCGGAACAAGTACCTCTCCGTGGACCCGTACATGCGTGGCCGCATGAGTGACGCGAAGTCCTACGTCGCCCCGTTCGAGCTGGGCAAGGTCATGCAGGGCGGTGCCGTCGGCGAGGTCGTGGCCTCCAACGTCGAAGGGCTGGCCGTCGGGGATCACGTACTGCACTTCCTCGGGTGGCGTGAGTACGCCGTCGTGGCCGCGAAGAACGCCGTCAAGGTGGACGCGGACGCCGCGCCGCTGTCGACCTACCTCGGTGTGCTGGGCATGACCGGCCTCACCGCCTACGCGGGGCTGCTGCGCACCGCCGCCTTCAAGGAGGGCGACACCGTCTTCGTGTCCGGTGCCGCCGGCGCCGTGGGCGGCCAGGTCGGGCAGATCGCCAAGCTGAAGGGCGCCTCGCGGGTCATCGGGTCCGCCGGGTCCGCCGAGAAGGTGAAGCTCCTCGTCGAGGAGTACGGCTTCGACGCCGCCTTCAACTACAAGGACGGATCGGTGAGCGAGCAGCTTCGTGCCGCCGCCCCGGACGGGATCGACGTCTACTTCGACAACGTCGGCGGTGACCACCTGGAGGCGGCCATCGGGTCCCTCAACCAGGGCGGCCGGATCGCCGTCTGCGGCATGATCTCCGTCTACAACAACACCGAGCCCGCCCCGGGCCCGAGGAACCTCGCCCGCCTGATCGCGACCCGCGGCCGCATCGAGGGCCTCCTGGTCGGGGACCACTACGACCTGCAGCCGCAGTTCGTCCAGGAGGTCGCCCCCTGGGTCGCCTCCGGTGAGCTGAAGTACCGCGAGACCGTCGTCGAGGGCATCGAGAACAACCTCGAGGCGTTCCTGGGTGTGCTGCGCGGTGACAACACCGGGAAGATGATCGTCAAGCTCTGACGCCTTCTGTTGGTTTTCGGCATGCGGTAAGTTTTTTCCGAATCCGCTCGGCCCGGGCGCGAGCCGCGGCGGACGACCGAAGGAACACAACCCCATGCCGATCCAGCAGTCCGACGTCCTGTACACCGCCGTCGCCACCGCCGAGGGCGGGCGCGACGGGCGCGTGGCCACCGATGACGGCCGGCTCGACGTCGTCGTCAATCCGCCGCAGGCCCTGGGAGGCAGTGGCGCCGGCACCAACCCCGAGCAGCTCTTCGCCGCCGGGTACAGCGCCTGCTTCCAGGGCGCCCTCGGCGTCGTCGCCCGTGAGA
>NZ_JBHUQX010000745.1:0-2144 GCF_042674225.1 Streptomyces sp. NPDC056948 | reverse complement strand
CCTCTTGGGGTGCGGGCCCCAGCTCGCTGCATTTCAGGGCGCGTGACGGGAAGACCCCACCGCATCACCCCAGAGTGATGTATTCCCCCGTCGATACGACTCGGCGCCCATCGACTCCGGCTCGTTCTCGCGATTCTCTGCGCCGTTCATTTTGCTGCGGAAATTCCTTGCTACGTGCCTACGTGTTCACATCGAGGAAAGGTTCCGCTTGAACCGCGCACGCACCGCCCGCACGACCCGTACCAACAACCGCTCCTGGGGTTCCGCCGCCCAGCGCTCGGGGGCTCCCCGGCGTTCCAAGGGCAACGATCGCCGAGGGACCGCGCCCCAGGGCGAGTTCGCGCTGCCGGTGACCGTCACACCCGCGCTGCCCGCCGTCGAGGCGTTCGCCGACCTCGAACTGCCGACGCCGTTGCTGGCCGCACTCGGTCATGAGGGCGTGACCGTACCGTTCCCCATCCAAGGGGCGACCCTTCCGAACTCTCTCGCCGGACGCGACGTGCTCGGCCGCGGCCGTACCGGGTCGGGCAAGACCCTCGCCTTCGGCCTGGCGGTGCTGGCTCGGACGGCGGGGCGGCGCGCCGAGCCGCGGCAGCCGCTGGCCCTGGTCCTCGTACCCACCCGCGAGCTGGCCCAGCAGGTCACCGACGCGCTCACTCCGTACGCCCGCTCCGTGAGGCTGCGGCTGGCCACCGTGGTCGGCGGGATGTCCATCGGCAGGCAGGCCGGTGCACTGCGCGCCGGCGCGGAGGTCGTCGTCGCGACGCCGGGGCGGCTCAAGGACCTCATCGGCCGCGGCGACTGCCGACTGGACGACGTCGCCATCACCGTCCTCGACGAGGCCGACCAGATGACCGACATGGGCTTCATGCCGCAGGTCACCGCCCTGCTCGACCAGGTGCGCCCCGAAGGGCAGCGCATGCTCTTCTCGGCCACCCTGGACCGCAACGTCGACCTGCTCGTCCGCCGCTACCTGACCGACCCGGTGGTCCACTCCGTCGACCCGTCCGCGGGTGCGGTCACCACGATGGAACACCACGTACTCCACGTGCGCGAAGCGGACAAGTACCGCACGACCACCGAGATCGCGGCACGGGACGGCCGGGTGATCATGTTCCTGGACACCAAGCACGCCGTGGACCGGCTCACCAAGCACCTGCTGAACAGCGGCGTCCGCGCCGCGGCCCTGCACGGCGGCAAGTCCCAGCCGCAGCGCACGCGGACCCTCGCCCAGTTCAAGACCGGGCACGTGAGCGTGCTGGTGGCGACCAACGTCGCGGCGCGCGGGATCCACGTCGACAACCTCGACCTGGTCGTCAACGTCGATCCGCCCACCGATCACAAGGACTACCTGCACCGCGGCGGCCGTACCGCCCGCGCCGGAGAGACCGGCAGCGTCGTCACCCTGGTGACCCCCGACCAGCGCCGCGGCATGAACCGGCTGATGACTGCGGCCGACATCACTCCCACGATCACCCCGGTACGTTCGGGTGAGGAGGAACTGAGCCGCATCACCGGGGCCCAGGCCCCTTCCGGTGTTCCCGTCGTCATCACCGCGCCCGTCGCGGAACGCCCCCGCCGCGCCGGGTCTTCCGCGGATCCCTCGTCCCGAGGCCGCCGCGGCCGCCCCGCCCAGGGTCGCGCGACCGGACGAGCGGGGCGGCGCAGGACGCAGCGGCCCGCCTTCGACTCGGCTGCCTAGAGACATCGATCAGCAGCTCACCCGTCTACGAGGAGGCAGCTTTGACACCGGTCCGGACACAGCGGCGACAGGCGGTTCTCTCCCCCATGAGCGCAGTCGACGACATGGACGCGGCCGGGCCCCGGGTCCGGGACGACATGACCATCGAGGTCGCCCTGTCGGTCATGGCCAGTGCCCGTGTCGAGTACCTCCTCCTGTGCGACGGGGACGACCAGTGCACGGGCTCGATCACCCGGGCCGAACTCGCCGTCCACCGGGGCAGTTCCACGTACACGGACCGGCTCCGTCTACGGGACGTCCTCGACGGACCGTTCACCTGGCCCGTCGCCGTCGGGGAGCACGGCCGGGCCCCGGGCGTCCTCGCCCTCTCCCGCTGATACGCCTCGCCTCCCTGGACGTTTGAGGACGGGCGGCACACCGCCATCTGGACCCCTGTGAGGGC
>NZ_JBHUQX010000744.1:0-2151 GCF_042674225.1 Streptomyces sp. NPDC056948 | reverse complement strand
CGCCTACGGCCTGCGCACGGTCCCGGTCGCCGTCGACATCGCGCAGCGGGTGGCCCGGCTCGCGCCCGAGGCCTGGGTCATCAACTTCACCAACCCGGCCGGCCTGGTCACCGAGGCCATGTCCCGCCACCTCGGCGACCGCGTCATCGGCATCTGCGACTCCCCGGTCGGCCTCGGCCGCCGCATCGCCCGCGTGCTCGGCGCGAACCCCAAGGAAGCCTGGATCGACTACGTCGGTCTCAACCACCTCGGCTGGGTGCGCGGCCTGCACGTCGCCGGCCGCGACGAACTGCCGCGGCTGCTCGACGACCCCGACCTGCTCGGCTCCTTCGAAGAAGGCAAGCTCTTCGGCGTCGACTGGCTCCGGTCCCTCGGCGCGATCCCCAACGAATACCTGCACTACTACTACTACAACCGGGAAGCCGTACGGGCTTACCAGCAGGCCGACAAGACCCGCGGTGCCTTCCTGCACGACCAGCAGGCCCGCTTCTACGCCGAGATGAAGAACCCGGACGCCCCCGCCCTGAAGGTCTGGGACGACACCCGCGCCGAACGCGAGGCCACCTACATGGCCGAGAACCGTGAGACGGCGGGCGCCGGCGAACGCGACGAGGACGATCTGTCCGGCGGCTACGAGAAGGTGGCCCTCGCCCTGATGCGGGCCATCGCCCGGGACGAGCGCACGACCCTGATCCTCAACGTCCGCAACCGGCGCACCCTGTCGGTCCTGGACACCGACGCCGTCATCGAGGTCCCCTGCCTCGTCGACGCCAACGGCGCCCACCCCGTCACCGTCGAACCGCTGCCCGACCACGCCACCGGACTGGTCTGCGCGGTCAAGGCCGTCGAGCGCGAGGTGCTGTCCGCCGCCGACTCCGGCTCGCAGGCGACGGCGGTGAAGGCCTTCGCGCTGCACCCGCTCGTCGACTCCGTCAATGTGGCCCGCCGGCTGGTCGAGGGCTACACCGAGGTCCACCCCGAGCTGGCGTACCTTAGGTGAACGCCGTCCGGTAAGCGCTTTCCCCCCGCCGCTTCCCGCCTGCTCGCTCGTTCCGCTTCCTGGAGACATCTCATGCATGACGAAAGCCGCCGGATCGAAGAGCGCGTCCAGCGCCTTCACGACCAGCGCATCAAGGCCGCGGTCTACGCGGCCACCGTCCCCTTCGAGGTGGAGGCCTGGCAGGCGCCGGGGGAGCCGGTCCCGTTCGAGGAGGCCGCCGCCGCCCCGTACGAGCCGTTCGCGATGGGCACCCCGTGGGGCCCGCCCTGGGGCACCACCTGGTTCCGCATGCGCGGTGAGGTGCCCGCCGAGTGGGCCGGCAAGCGCGTCGAGGCCGTCATCGACCTCGGCTTCGTGGGCGACTGGCCCGGCAACCAGGCCGAGGCCCTGGTGCACCTCACGGACGGCACCCCGCTGAAGGCCGTCAACCCGCTCAACCAGTACGTGGCGATCGCCAACCCGGCGACGGGCGGGGAGACGGTCGACTACCTGGTCGAGGCCGCCTCCAACCCGGACATCCTGGCGGACAACTTCTCGAAGATCACCCCGCTCGGCGACAAGCTCACCGCGGGCGACAAGCCGCTCTACACCTTCCGCAGTGCCGACATCGCGATCCTCGACGAGGAGGTCTGGCACCTCGACCTCGACGTCCAGGTGCTGCGCGAGCTGATGCTGGAGCTGGGCGAGCACGACCCGCGCCGGCACGAGATCGCCCACGCGCTCGACCGGGCGATGGACCTGCTCGACCTGGACGACGTCTCCGGCTCCGCACCCGCCGTCCGCGCGGCGCTCCAGCCGGTCCTCGCCCGCCCCGCGCACGCCAGCGCGCACACCGTCTCCGGCGTCGGCCACGCCCACATCGACTCCGCCTGGCTCTGGCCGATCCGCGAGACCAAGCGCAAGACGTCCCGCACGTTCTCGAACGTCACGTCCCTGGCCGACGAGTACGACGACTTCATCTTCGCCTGCTCCCAGGCCCAGCAGTACGAGTGGGTCCGCGACAACTACCCCAAGGTCTGGGCCCGCATCCAGGAGTCGGTCAAGAACGGCCAGTGGGCGCCGGTCGGCGGCATGTGGGTCGAGTCCGACGGCAACCTGCCCGGCGGCGAGGCCGTCGCCCGCCAGTTCATCCACGGCAAGCGGTTCTTCAT
>NZ_JBHUQX010000743.1:0-2155 GCF_042674225.1 Streptomyces sp. NPDC056948 | reverse complement strand
GTCCTGTCGGCCCCCTGCCGGACGCCCGCGTCCGGCTGGGGGCCAAGCGCTACCCGGTCGGCCGGCCGGACCCGGCCCGCTCCCCCGCCGGCCGCGCCAGCATGCCGACGGCCGCGGAGAACAGCCACGGCAGGCGTTGCGCGACGGGCACCAGCGCCGCGCGGGCCGGGAGCGGTCTCGTCGCGCCGAGGAGCGCGTGCGTCAGCCAGCGGTAGCGCCGGGTGAGCTGCCGCCACTCCTTCTCGTAGGCCGTCAGGTCACCGTCGCTGATGGCCCGGACCGCGGCGGACGCCTGCGCGAGCGCCAGGGCGATGCCCTCGCCGGTCAGTGCGTCGACGTAGCCGGCGGCATCGCCCACGAGCAGCACCCGGCCGGCGGTGCGCGCGCTCGCGGTCTGGCGGAACGGGCCCGCACCCCGTACCGGTCCGGCGGGGCCGGCCCCGGCCAGCCGCTCCCGCAGCTCGGGGAAGGCGGCGAGGTGATCGTCGTAGGGGCGGCGGGCGGTGGTGAGGACCGCGACGCCCACGAGGTCGTCGGCCACCGGGGTCACATAGGCCTCCGCTTCGCGGGACCAGTACACCTCGACGTGGTCGCTCCAGGGGGCGAGCGTGTAGTGGCGCCGCAGCCCGTGCCGCGGACGGGTCCGGCGCGGCCGGTTCAGCCCGAGGGCGCGGCGGATCGGCGAGTGCAGGCCGTCGGCCGCCACGAGGTGGTGGGCGCGGGTGCCGTCGACCACCACCCCGTCCTCGTCCTGCTCGACGTGACGCGCGATGCGCTCGTCGACGCGTACGCCCGCCGCCAGCACCGCCCCGCGCAGCAGCGCGTGCAGCGTCGTACGGCGCACCCCGCGCCCCGGGCCCCCTCGGAAGTCGGCGTCGACCTTGCGAGGACCTGCGACGTAGCGGATTCCTCGCAGGTCGTGCCCCGGCGGGTGCAAGCCCAGTGCCGCCAGGGCGGCGACGGCGCCCGGCATCAGGCCCTCGCCACACGCCTTGTCGACGATGCCGGCGCGCTGCTCCCAGACGGAGACGTCGAGCCCCGCCCGGGCCGCGTGCAGGGCCGTGGCCAGGCCCGCGGGTCCGCCGCCGACGACGAGCAGATCCATGGGGGTGCCTCCTCAGGCCAGCCGTGCCAGGGCGGCGTCCTCGGCGCGGATGCGGGTGGCGAGCAGGGATCCGTTCAGCGCGGTGAAGACGATCGCCGTGGCCCAGGCGGAGTGGACGAGGGGCAGCGCGAGGCCTTCGACGACGACGGCGACATAGTTCGGATGCGGGATCCAGCGGTAGGGCCCGCCGGTCACTCGGGCGGCGCCCGGCACGACGATCACCCGGGTGTTCCACTGCCGGCCCAAGGTGGCGACGCACCACCAGCGCAGCCCCTGCGCGATCGCGACGAGGGCGAGCATCGACCAGGCCAGGGCCGGAACGACGTCCGGCCGGCGCATCCACACCTCCGCGAGCACGCCGACGAGCAGGCCCGTGTGCAGCACCACCATGAACGGGTAGTGCCCCTGACCGCACTCCACGCCGCCCCGCGCGAGGCTCCACGCGGCGTTGCGGCGGGAGACGGCCAGCTCGGCCACCCGCTCCAGGCCCACGGCCAGCACCAGGATCGTGAACAGGATCTCGCTGGTCACCGGCCACCGCCCGGGGCGCGAAGGAGCACGAGTTCGGAGCAGAAGCCCGGGCCCATGGCGAGCATGAGCCCGTAGGAGCCGGGCGGGGGCGGTCGGTGGGCGAGTGTGTCAGCCATGACGTGCAGCACCGAGGAGGAGGACAGATTGCCGATCCGGCGCAGCGAGTCCCAGGTCACGCTCAACGCGTCGCGCTCGACGCCGAGGGCGTCCTGCAGCGCCTCGAGGACCTTGGGCCCGCCGGGGTGCGCGACGTACCAGTCGAGGTCGCCGCAGGCCAGTCCGTGATCGGCGAGGAAGCCGCGGACGTCGTCGCCGACGTACCTGCGCACCAGGTCGGGGACCGCGGAGTCGAGCACGACTCTGAATCCGCCGGAGCCGATCTCCCAGCCCATCATGTGTTCCGAGTCGGGGTAGAGACGGCTGCGCGAGGCGAGCACTTCGGGAGCGGCGGGGTCGTCGGACTGTGCGAGGGGGTGCTCGCACCCGACGGCGACCACCGCCGCGGCGCCGTCCCCGAAC
>NZ_JBHUQX010000742.1:0-2161 GCF_042674225.1 Streptomyces sp. NPDC056948 | reverse complement strand
CCCCGCATCGCGGGGTGCCCGGCGTCGTGGTGCGGCGGGGGGCGTCAGCCGTGCTTGGCGCGGCTCGCGGCGCGGGCGCGCTCGCGGGCGTCCAGGTTCACCTTGCGGATGCGCACGGCCTCCGGGGTGACCTCGACGCACTCGTCGTCGCGGCAGAACTCCAGGGACTGCTCCAGCGACAGCTTGCGCGGCGGGACGATCGCCTCGAACGAGTCGGCCGAGGAGGACCGCATGTTCGTGAGCTTCTTCTCCTTGGTGATGTTGACGTCCATGTCGTCGGCACGGGAGTTCTCGCCGACGATCATGCCCTCGTACACCTCGGTGCCCGGCTCGGTGAACAGCACGCCGCGCTCCTGGAGGTTGGTCATCGCGAACGCGGTGACCGCACCGGAGCGGTCGGCGACCAGGGAGCCGTTGTTACGGGTCTGGAGCGCGCCGAACCAGGGCTCGAAGCCCTCGTGGATGGAGTGGCCGATGCCCGTGCCACGGGTCTGGGTCAGGAACTCCGTACGGAAACCGATCAGACCGCGGGAGGGGACGACGAACTCCATGCGGACCCAGCCGGAGCCGTGGTTCGACATGTTGTCCATGCGGCCCTTGCGCACGCCCATGAGCTGCGTGACCGCGCCCATGTGCTCCTCGGGCACGTCGATCGTCATGCGCTCGACGGGCTCGTGCGTCTTGCCGTCGACCTCCTTGGTGACGACCTGCGGCTTGCCGATGGTCAGCTCGAAGCCTTCCCGGCGCATCGTCTCGACCAGGATGGCGAGCGCGAGCTCACCACGGCCCTGGACCTCCCAGGCGTCCGGGCGCTCGGTGTCGAGCACGCGGAGGCTGACGTTACCGATCAGCTCGCGGTCGAGGCGGTCCTTGACCTGGCGGGCGGTGACCTTGCGGTCCTTGACGGCCGCCTTGTTGTCGGCGCCCTTGCCGGTGGCGCCACGGCCGACCAGCGGGGAGGTGTTGGTGCCGATGACCATGGAGATCGCGGGCTGGTCGACCGTGATCAGCGGCAGCGCGACCGGGTTCTCCGGGTCGGCCAGGGTCTCGCCGATCATGATGTCCGGGATACCGGCGACCGCGCAGATGTCACCGGGGCCGGCCATCTCGGCCGGCTTGCGGGTGAGCGCCTCGGTCATCATCAGCTCGGTGATGCGGACGTTGCTGACGGACCCGTCGCGCTTCATCCACGCGACCGTCTGGCCCTTGCGCAGCTCGCCCTGCTCGACGCGGAGCAGCGCGATACGGCCGAGGAAGTTGTCGGCGTCCAGGTTGGTGACGTGGGCCTGGAGCGGGGCGGCCTCGTCGTACGTCGGCGCCGGGATGTGCTCCAGGATCGTGGAGAAGAACGGCTCCAGGCTGGTGGAGTCGGCCGGGACCGTGCCGTTGTCCGGCTTGGTCAGCGAGGCGATGCCGTCGCGGCCGCAGGCGTAGACGATCGGGAACTCGATCTGCTCCTCGTCGGCGTCCAGGTCGAGGAAGAGGTCGTAGGTCTCGTTGACGACCTCGTCGATCCGGGAGTCCGGGCGGTCCGTCTTGTTGATGCACAGGATGACGGGCAGACGCTGCTGCAGCGCCTTGCGCAGCACAAAGCGGGTCTGCGGCAGCGGACCCTCGGAGGCGTCCACGAGCAGGACGACACCGTCGACCATCGACAGACCGCGCTCGACCTCACCGCCGAAGTCGGCGTGCCCGGGGGTGTCGATGATGTTGATGGTGATGACGTCCCCCCCGGCCTTCGGGTGGTACTTCACCGCCGTGTTCTTGGCGAGGATCGTGATGCCCTTCTCACGCTCCAGGTCGTTCGAGTCCATCATGCGGTCGTCGACGCCCTCGAGCTGGTGGGCGGCGAAGGCACCGGCCTGCTTCAGCATGCCGTCGACGATGGTGGTCTTGCCGTGGTCGACGTGGGCGACGATGGCGACGTTGCGGATGTCGTGGCGCGTGGCCATAAGAAGGCGTACTCCCGGAGTGTGAGGAAGGCCCTGCGCGGACGTCTGCGGTGCGCGGACCCTGCCGGGCTCAACATGCCACGGCCTCACCCCATGGTACGGGTGCCCGGCGGCTGGGTTCAGCCGGGATACGTCGGTGCAGGTCAGGATGGTTTTCGGGGTGCTCGTCCCCCGGGTACGAACGCCCCGGGCGCCCGCACCATGATCAC